>JBKJNL010000670.1:0-13754 GCA_046593615.1 Myxococcota bacterium
CCTTTTCGTCGAGGTGCGACGCCGACAGGCGCTCGTCGAAGCCCTTGCAGGCCGGGCACAGCGGGTCGACGACGGCGATGGCGGTGGTGCTGCCGCCCAGGGCCCCCCTCGACCCCACCGGCGACATCGGGATGAACACGCCGGCCGGGTCTTCTTTGTTCACCAGGGTGCCGCAGCCCTCCATCGACTTCGGCGCCTGGGGCGCGAACAGCACGTAGAACAAGACCATGACGCCGACGTAGACGACGCCTTCGCCGAACCAGCGGGCGTAGAGGCCGAGGGGCGCCGGCTCAGCTGCGGGTGCCGCTTTCATGTGGGCCAGGATCGCCATGGCGAAGCCGAAGCCCGAGGCGGCGTAGACGCCGATGCACAGCTTGCAGACGGCGCCGATCTGGCTGACCGCGATGCCGCCGAAAATGAAGCTCATCAAGAGCGGCAGGGCCCAGGCCACCACGAGGAACAGGGTGTGGTTGCGGTTGATCGACGACGCCAGCGCCAGCTGCAGGCTCTTCATCAGCAGGTACGCAAAGGTCGCGACCGACAGCAGCGCGATGGGGATGCCGCCCCACAGCGAGGTGCGGAACATCGAGCTGTACGTCGACATCATCACGGCCTTGCAGCCGTTGTCGCCGAGCTCTTTGGCGGCGCCGGGGATGAACGAGCAATGGATCGAGTGCACCTGCCGGTCGAGGTGCTCGATGAAGTCGGCGGTGGACACGCCGGAGAAGATCACGCCGAGCAGGGCGGCGACGGCGACGACGAACAACATCGTGCGGGCGGGGTTGCCGCCGTCACGCGGCGGGTTGCGCGTGTTGCCGGTCTTGTACTGGTACTCGCCCCCGGGGTCGCGGGAGCGGCCTGCGTCGCGGGAAGAGGGGTCGCGATCGTCGTTGAAGCTGAGGGGAGTGCCCATCGGCCCTTGTTCTCCGACGTCGAGATCACCGCAAGGGCTGACGCGCTTTGCGCCGGTGCGCTCGCACCCGCCGCAGAAAAAAAACGGGCGGCGCGTGCGCCCGAAGCCCTGCTTCGCCGACGGCACCGGGCGATCGGTGCGCGCGGGAAGATGCTCGTCGCTGCAGCGCCAGCCGGGATGCGGCGGCGGCTACTGCAGGGCGGCGATGGCGTTGCGCGCGGTCTCGGCGTCGGGGCCGCCGGGTGCAATCTCGAGGTACTTCTCGTAGGCGGCCACCGCCTCGGTCGTGCGCCCCGCGCCGCGCAGCGCTTCGCCGAGGCCGAACTGGGCTTCGGCGAGGCCGGGGTCGCGGGCGATGATGTTCTTGAAGCCCTTGGCCGCGGCGTCGAGCTTGCCGAGGTCGATCTGGCTCCACGACAGGCCGAGCTCGGCCTTGTTGTCGCCGGGCTTCTTCTGCAGCGCGATGCGGAACATCTTTGCCGACTCGCCGGTGCGGCCGGCCTTTTGCGCTTTGGTGCCTTTGGCCAGCGCCGTCTCGTAGGTCTCTTCGACGACGACCACGCCGGCGTCGACGGTGCCGCCCGCGGGTGTCGCGGTCGGCGTGCCCGTCGGCGTGCCCGTCGGCGTGCCTGTCGGCGTGCCTGTCGGGGTCGACGTGCCCGTCGGGGTCGGCACCACGGCCACGGCGACGCCCGCGTCGACGGGCTCGACCCTTGGCTCGATGCGGGGCTCGATCTTCTGTGGCTCGCCGAGCAGGGCGCGGGCGGCGATGAAGCGGGGGTCGCCCGGGGTGCGCTTGAGGCGCTCGTCGACGGCGGCGCGGGCGGCGTCTTGCGCGGGACCCCCGGGAGAGGCTGCTGCGCGGGCGGCCTCGACGAGCAAACGCAGGCTGGCGGCGCGCTTGTCGTCAGCCTGCGCCTGCTGGTCGATGACGGCGTCGCCGGCGGGGACGGCGGCCTTTGGGTCGGCGAGGGCCAGCAGCGATTGCGCGAGCTGCGCGTTCACCTCGGCCTCGTCGCGCAGCTCGGGCACGGGCGCGCCGATGACCGTGAGCCGCTCGCGGGCGTCGTCGCTGTTGACGTCGACGAGGGCGGTGGCGAAGCGGGCCCAGGTGCCCAGCGCGTCGCGCTCGTCGGCGCTCTTGGCGTTGGCCCGGGCGGCGTGCTTCTGGGCCAGGCTCAAGGCCTGCAGAGCATCGGTCGTCGTTGTCGACGACGTGGGCAGCGGCAGCGGCAGCGGCTTTGGATCCTTTTGATCCTTCGGGTCTCTGGTCGGCCTGGCTTTGTCCGCGGCAGCGGCGGCCTGGGCTGTCGCCTGTTGCTCGATCAACGACGCCACGCGCAGCACGCGCCAGCGCTCGAGGTGCAGCAGCGCAGCGGCGACGTTGGCGTCGACGCTCTCTTTGCCGTCGCTCTCGAGCAGCGGCGCGAGGTTCTGAAGCAGGGCGTCGACGGTGGCCGGCTCGTCTTTCTTGGTGGCCTGCAGGGCGGCACGGGCGTGGGCGAGGGCGGGGCGGTCGCCCTCGCGCAGCTGGCGGAGGGTGTCGGGAAAGGCCACGCGCAAGACGATGGCGATGGCGACGAAGCTGCCGAGCACGCCGACGAGGGCCCAGAGGGCGACGGGCACCCGCTTCTTCTTCTTCACCGGCGCGCGGCCGATGGCGTCGGTGGTCGCGGCTGCCAGCGAGCCGGGATCGGTGTCTGGGGCCGCCGCGGGGGTCGGGCCGAGCGACGGACCCGCCGGCTTGTTTGACGCCGCCAGCGCTTGCTGCAGGGCGCCGCCGATCTGCCACTGGCCGGTCTGCGATTGTGGCAACGAGCCGAGCGAAAAGGCGCCCGTCATCGCCCCGGCGCCGCCGACGGGCTGGCCAAAGGGATCCTGCGTCAGCGGCGTCGGCGTCTTGTGCTGGGGATCGTTCTTCGCCGGCAGCGACGACGCCGGAGGCCCGGGCCCGAGCGGCCCTGGAGCGGGAGACCCGGGCCCGAGCCGCGCAGGGGGCGCGGGCACGTCGGTGGACTCGCCGAGCGGGTCGACCTCGACGTCGCCGATGGGCATGGTGTCGCCGTTGCCGACGGCGGCCCGGCGATCGGTGGTGGTCATGCTCGTCTGGCCCGACGGCGCGGGGTCGACGGCGCGGGGGGCCTGCTGCTGCTTGCGATCCGGCACCGCGGGCCAGGGGTTGTTGGCGCCAGCGCGGGGCGCGGCGGCTTCGGCGGTGGCAAAGAATTGCGTGAGCTGGGGGTCGTCGCCGAGGCGGGCGAAGCGGCGGCCGTCGGTCGAGAGCTGGTCGTCGCGGGTGAGCTTTCCGTCGAGGACCCACTGCTGCAGCGTGGCCCACTCCTGGAAATGCACGACGCTGCCGTCGGACTTGCGTACGACGTATTCGCCGGTCGGCCCCGAGGGCAACGAGCCCAGGCCGTCGACGTCCTGGCTGTCGGCGCCCCGATCGGGGCGGTCTTCGGGGGCCACCACCGCCGTCGGCGGATCGTGGTCTCCGTCAGCGATGGTCTGCTTGTGTTGATCGCGGAGCGTGTCGCGCCCTTCGCGGCGGGGCTGAGAGCCGCGCGCGCCCCTTCCGTCGGCGGCCCGCCCCTCCAGCACGCGCCCCGCCGAGCCACGCTGATCCGACGAATACGACGTCGGGTGCGACGTCGACGTCGGCCGCACCGGCAGGCCACCGACGTCGGTGGGCTCCATGGGGGTCAGGTCGCGGGTGCGCTCTTCGAGCTCTTTGCCGAGGATCTGCTGCACGAACGCGGCGACGCTGACCTCGCCGGACTGCACGGAGCTGCGGTCGAGGTACTCCTTCAAGCGTTGGCTTACGTCGCCGAGCGAGGCGAAGCGGCGGCCGGGGTCGCGCTCGAGGGTGCGCATGATGATGGCCTCGAGCTCTGGCGGGAACCCGGGCACATGCTGTGACGGTTTCGGAATGGGATCCTGCAGGATTTTTTGCAGGGTCTTGATCTCGGAGTCGGCCTTGAACAGTCGACGACCAGTGCACATCTCCCAGATGACGATGCCGAGGGAGAACTGATCGCTGCGGCCGTCAAGCTGCTCGCCGCGCACCTGCTCGGGCGACATGTACTGCAGCTTGCCCTTGACCATGCCGGCCTGGGTGCGCGAGCTCTTGTTGGCGGCCTTTGCGATGCCGAAGTCGACGAGCTTGGTCACGCCATCGGCGCGCACCATGATGTTTTGCGGCGAGATGTCGCGGTGGACGATGTTGAGCGGCTGGCCGCGCACGTCTTTGGCGCGGTGGGCGTGGTCGAGGCCGAGCCCGGCCTCCATGACGATGCGCACGCTGACCTGAAAAGGCAGGCCAACACCAGCCTTTGCTGCTGCATACCAGAGCTTCGAGAGATCTTCACCAGCAATGTATTCCATTGCGATGTAATAGACGTTGTTCCAATCACCCACGTCGTAGATGGCGACGATGTTCGGGTGGTTGAGCGTGGCGGCCACGCGGGCTTCGTCGAGGAACTGCTCGACGAACTCTTTTTCCTTGGCGAGGTCGGGCCGCAGCGCCTTCAAGATGGCGAGGCGGTCGAGCACCCCGGTCTGACGCGAGAGAAACACCTCGCCCATGCCGCCCTGGGCGATGCGACGGATCTTCTCGTATTTGCCGAACACCAGGCTCACGGGCCGCACCTTACAGCGGTTTTCGCGTCTGTTGAGCAAGCCCTGCCCCGCCCTTTTTGGCCGCCCCCCGCCGCGTCGCTTGATGCCGCAGGAACCCGTGGAGAGTCGTCGGAGTGGGCGGTACGGTCTGCCCATGCAGCGGTTTGATTGCTTCGTCGTCGTCGTCGCCGTTTCCGCCGTCGCCCTCGTTGCGGCGTCGTGCGTGCCCGACGCGGCCTTTGAGCCCGAGCCCCTGCCCTTTGCCGCCGCCTCCGCCGCCGACGTACCCGACCCGTCGCTGCTCGGTCCGTACCCGGTGGGCGTGCGCACCGTGGTGCTGCTCGACGACCTTCGCCTTGAAGAGCAGGCCGACGGCACGCTGGCGCCACGCCGCCTGCCCCTGGAGGTCTGGTACCCGGCCCGCGAGAGCGCTCGCGACCGCGAGACCGAGACCATCGTGCTGTTCGATGAGCTGCCCGCCGACCTGCAAGAAGGCCTGACCGCTGATGACCTCGGCGCCCTGCCGACCGTCTCGGTGCGCGACGCCCCTGCCCGACAAGACGGCGAGCAGTACCCGCTCATCATCTTCAGCCACGGCAAGGGCGGCATTCGCGTGCAGTCGACGTTCTACACGACGTTTCTGGCCAGCCACGGCTACGTCGTCGTCGCTCCCGACCACAGCGGCGACACCATCGTCGAGCTGCTGCGCGAGGTGAAAGAAGACGGCGCCATCCAGGCCGACAGCACCGTCGAAGCCATCGCCGACCGCCCCGACGACGTCATCGCCATCCTCGACCTCGTCGAGCAGGTGCTCGGCGAGCAGGGCGCCAGCGACGTCGAAGCCATCATCGACGGCGACCGCGTCGGCGTCACCGGCCACAGCTTCGGCGCGCTCACGAGCTTCCTGGTGGCCACCATGGACAGCCGCGTCGACGTCGTCGTCGGCCAGACGCCGACCTCGCAGGCGGTGGTCGAGCTGCAGCAGGTCACGCCCCTCGAAGAGGTCGACATCCCCATGGTCGTGCAGTCGGCCCACCTCGACGCGACCCTGCCCGAAGACACCAACGCCCGCCTGCTCTACGGCGCGCTGCGGACCGACAAGACCTGGCTGTCGCTCACGCGCGGCGGCCACTTCACCTACTCCGACCTGTGCGTGCTCGACGTCGAAGCCATCAGCGTCGCCATCGACCTCGACGTCAGCAACGTGCTCGACGACGGATGCGGCGCCGACGCCATCCCCGCCGACGTGGCCCAGCCGGCCATCCGCAGCTCGGCCATCGGCGCCTTCAACCTGCATCTGCGCGGCTCGACGGGCAGCGCAAAGTTTCTCACCCAGGAAGAGCTCGACAAGATTGCGCCCGGTGAGGGCGTGCTGGTGAGCGAACGGTGAGCGGCGTCGCGCCCGACAACAGCGACGAGCGGCCCTGGGAGACCGTGGTCGGGCTCGAGGTGCACGTGCAGCTGAAGACGGCCCGCAAGCTGTTTTCGCCGGCGCCGGTGCGCTTCGGCCAGCCGCCCAATGTCGACGTCGACGCCGTCGACACCGGCTTGCCCGGGGCCTTGCCGGTCTTGAACCCGGCCGTGATCGACCTCGCCATCCGGGTGGGCCTGGCCTGCGGCAGCACCATTGCCGCGCGCAGCGTGTTCGCCCGCAAGCACTACTTCTATCCAGACCTGCCCAAGGGCTTTCAGATCACGCAGCACAACGACCCGATCTTGCGGGGCGGCGCGGTCGTCGTCGTCGTCGATGACGTTGGCACTGAAAAATCGGTGTCGCTGACGCGGGCCCACATCGAAGAAGACGCCGGCAAATCCAGCCACGGCGACGACGGCACGCGGCTCGACTGGAACCGTGCCGGCACGCCGCTGCTCGAGGTCGTGACCGAGCCGGTGATGTCGTCGGGCGAAGAGGCCATGCGCTTCTTTCGCACCCTGCGCGCGCTGGTGGTGGCCCTCGATGTCTGCGACGGCAACCTGCAAGAGGGCTCGATGCGCGCCGACGCCAACGTCAGCGTGCGTCGACGCGGCGACGCGCTCGGCACGCGCGTCGAGCTGAAGAACATCAACAGCCCGCGCTTCCTGCACGACGCGGTCGAAGACGAAGCCCGACGCCAGCGGTCCCTGCTCGTGCGCGGCGACGTCGTGGTGCAGGAGACCCGCCTGTGGGACGCCGACCAGGGCGAGTCGCGCTCGATGCGGTCCAAAGAAGACGCCCCCGACTACCGCTACGTGCCCGACCCCGACCTGCCCGTGGTCGTCGTCGACGTAGCCCGCCTGGCCCGCGCCCGCGCCGCCCTGCCCGAGCTGCCGGCGGCCCGCAAGAAGCGCTACGTCGACGTCCTGGGCCTCTCGCTGAAGCAGGCCGCCGTGCTGGTCGGCGACGACCCCGAGCTCACGGCCTGGTCCGAAGCGGCGCTCGCATCGGGCACGGCATCGGGCGCGGCGTCAGGCACTGCGTCAGGGGCGTGGGCCGGGGGCGACGGGTTGAAGGGGCGCGAAAAGGCCCTGGCCAACTGGCTGTTGAACGACCTGCAAGGCCTCGACGACGGACTCACCCGCGTGCGTCCGGCGCAGCTCGCGCGCCTCGTCGTGCTCGTCGAAGACGGCGCCGTCGCCGGCCGCTCGGCCAAGGAGCTCTTGCGCGCGCTCGCGTCCGACGACGACGTCGACGCCGTCGTCGATGCCCGCGGCTTGCGCCTGCAGCAGGGCAAAGACGTCGACGACCTGGTGCGGGCCGCCGTGCGCGAGGTGTTCGCCAGCAACCCGGTGCAGGTCGAGCAGGTGAGGAGCGGCAAGGAAAAGGTGAAGGGCTTTCTCGTCGGCCAATGCCTCAAGAGCCTGAAGGCCGTCGCGGCGGCGGCCGGGGCCGACCCAAAGAAGATCCAGCAGATCGTCGACGAGGAGCTGCTTCTCTCCGCCGACGCGCCCGCGCGCGACCCAAGCGGATGAGCATCACCAACGCCAGCAGTGCGGGCGGCGCCGACGTGCTCGTGGCCCGCGGCTTGACCAAGCGTTACGGCGCCCGCGTCGCCGTCGACGCGCTCGACCTCACCGTGCGGCGTGGATCGATCACCGGCTTTCTGGGGCCCAACGGCGCTGGCAAGACGACGACGCTGCGCATGTTCCTGGGGCTGGTGAAGCCCACGGCCGGCAGCGCCCACGTGTGCGGCGTCGACGTTGGCGGCGGCGCGCGGTTGCCGGCTGACAAGATCGGCGCGCTCATCGAGAACCCCGCGGCCTGGGCCTGGCTCTCGGCCGACGACGTGCTGCGGGTGTGCGCGCTGACCAGTGGCCGCGGCGTCACAGGCCGCATCGATCGCGCGCGGCGTCTGGCACTGCTCGATCGCTGCGGCCTCGCGGGGCGCCACGACGACATCGTCCGCGGCTTCTCGCTGGGCATGAAGCAGCGCCTGGCCCTGGCCGCGGCCCTCTCGTGCGATCCCGAGGTCTTGATCCTCGACGAGCCGATGAACGGCCTCGACCCCGTCGGTGTCACCCAGATGCGCGAGCTGTTGGCCTCGCTGCGTGACGAAGGGCGCACCCTGATCGTCTCCAGCCACCAGCTCTCCGAGGTGCAGCAGCTGTGTGACGACGTCGTCATTCTTGTGGCCGGCCAGAAGCGCTACGGCGGGCCGATGGACGGCCTGCGGCGCACCGCCCAGGTCCGCGTGCGCACCACCGACGACGACGCCGCCTGCAAGGTGCTGCTGGCCCGCGGCTTCATCGCCAGCATCGTGACGAGCGGCGGCGTGGGCAGCGGGGCGGGGCGCGCCATCGTCGTCGACCTCGTCCACGACGACGCCCCCGGCGTGGCCCGCGCCGTCGTCGAGGTCGGCCTCGGCCTCTTGGCCCTCGAGCCGGTGGGCTTTGATCTCGAGCAGGCGTTTCTCGATGTGGTGTCAGCATGAAGCGGCACATGACGGGGCGCGCGAGCGAGCGCCTGGTGGAGCCAGCGTGAACCTGCTGGCCGCCGAGCTGCTGAAGGTCTGCAAGTCGCCGTTCTTGCGCGGCGTGTTGTTCTTGTTCTTTGCCCTGCCGCTGGTCGTGACGTTGATCGTCGCGTTCGCCACCGAAGACGCCGGCGGCCTGCGCTGGCCCATGAGCGCCGTGAACGCGGCCCAGTCCGCGGTGGTGGTGACGACGTTGTTGCCGCCGTTGCTGATGGCCTGGTTGTTCGGCCTTGAGCAAAGCAACGACACCTGGAAGGTGCTGCTGGTGCGGGCCCCGCGGCGTGCGCCGTTTCTGCTGGCGAAGCTCGTGGTCGCCGCTGTGATCTTCCTGGCCCACCTCACCGTGGCCCTCCTGCTGTGGGTCGTCGTCTACGAGGTCGTCGGTCTGGTGTTTCACACCCGGCAGCTGGTGCTTGAGCCGGGCTCGCTGGCGGCCTTTGACTTCGACGTCGAGCGCCGGGGCAGCTTCGCCATGTTGCTCGCCGGCGTGCTCGGCGCGTTTCCGGCGTTCGCGGTGGCGCTGCTGGCGGCGGTGCTGGTGCCAAAGAACGCCACCGTCGTCGGCACCGTGGCCCCGCTCACCTTGAGCCTCGGCGTCGGCATCCTCGACGTCGGCGACACCGCGTTCTTCTGGACGCGGGCCGGGCACGTGCTGGCCGCGCGCCTGCTTGAGGTACCGCTGGTCGGCACCGACGTCGGCGTCAGCGCCGTCGACGCCGTCGTCGTTCTGGTTGGCTGGGTGGTTGTGCCCGTGGCTGTGGCCCTGTTCATCTTTGTGCGCCGTGACGTCGAGAGCGGCGCCGGCTGACACCCGTGCAGACGGGCGGAAACCACGTCGTCGTGCGATGTGCCGGGGATGCCCAGGAAAAGACCATGAAGCGTCGTCAGCTGCTGCAAGGCATGGCCGCGTCGACGGCGCTGTTGTCGTGCAAAGAAGGCTGCAAGCCGACCACGCGGGCCGACGTCGGCGGCGTGGTCGTCGACGACGTCTCGCGCTTGAACCCCTGCCGCGTGCGCGAGGTCGTGGCCTGCGCCTCCGTCGCCGACGTCGTGGCCGCCGTGGGGCGGTGCCGCGAGCGCGGCTTCAAGGTCATCGCCAGCGGGCGGCGCCACAGCCAGGGCGGGCAGTGCTCGGTCGACAACGGCGTCGTGCTCGACATGACGCCGATGAGCCAGATCGTGGCCATCGACGACGACCAACAAGGGGCGCGGGCGCCGACCGTGACTGTGCAGGCCGGCGCCTCGTGGGACCTCGTGCAGCGGGCCTTGAACCCCCGCGGGCTCGCCGTGCGCACCATGCAGTCGTCGAACATCTTTACCGTCGGCGGCTCGATCGCCAGCAACATCCACGGCCGCGACGTCGACGACAGCGTGCTGTTCTCGTCGGTGCAGGCCCTCACCTTTGTCGACGCCGCCGGCGCGGTGCGGCGGCTTGAGCGCGGCGATCCGCTGATGCCCTTCGTCGTCGGCGGCTACGGCTTGTTCGGCGTCGTCGTCGAGGTGACGTTGCAGGTCACGAAGAACGCGCTGCTCACCCACGAGGCCCGGGTGATGCCCGCGGCCGAGGTGCCGGCGCACGTCGAGCAGGCCATCCGCGGCACGGGCGCGCTGTTCATCGCCCGCCCGTCGATCGCGCCGTCGTCGTTCCTCGACGAGACCATCGTCGAGACCTGGACCGATCGCGGGCGTGCCTCTGACGACGCTGCACCGATCGCCGACGCGCTGCTCGTGCTCGGCGAAGAAGAGCACGTGAGGCGCGACCAGGTGGTGTTCGACGCCAGCCGGGCCTCGGCCGCGGGCAAAGAAGCCCGCTGGCTCTTGCAGAAGAACGCGGCGCTGTCGGCCCCGGCGCGGCTCACGCGCAACAACGCCATGCGGCCCCCGACGACGCCGCTGTCGTTCCTGGCCCACGACGCCGAAGCCGACACCGACATCGTGCAGGAGTACTTCGTGCCGGTGGCCGGCTACAGTGATTTCCTGGCGTTGTCGCGCCGCATCCTGGTGCAAGAAAGCACCAACCTGCTGGGTCTGACCATCCGGTTCGTCAAAGCAAACGCCGACGCCATGCTGTCTTTTGCTCCGGTCGATTCATTCGCGTTCATGTTCTACACGAACCACAAGCGCGACCTGACCGGGCGCGAGGCGGCGGTGCGCATGACGCGCCTGCTGGTCGACGCCGTCCTCGGTGTGGGCGGCCGACACTATTTGACCTACCAGACCTGGCCGACCCGCGATCAGGTGGCGCGGGCCTATCCGGCGCTGCCGGCGTTCTTTGCCAGGAAACGTGAGATCGATCCGGACCTGCTCTTCCAGAGCCGTCTGTCCGACACGTACGGCGATTTGACCTGACCCAAAAAAAAGAGGCCCCTGTGGGCCCCTTTCTTCAGCAAATATTCGTGCGATTTCGGCGCAAGCGATCACTCGCAGTGACCGGCGGCCACCCAGGCCTGGTAGGCCGCGAAGCTCAGGTCGCCGTCGTAGGTGCCAGGCGTGCTGCCCGTCGGCATCGAGCCGTCTTCAGCGCGGTGGATGCTCGCCTGCCAGAAGCTCAGCGGAGCGCCGTTGTCAGCGACGTAGAACGGGTGCGTGACGTCGAGGTCGCCGGCGGCGAAGTCGGTGGTGTACAGGCCCGTCTGGGTGTCGAGCGTGCCCACCACGGGGGCCGAGGGCGCCTGCAGCGTCGGGTCGCCGCTGGCGTGGCAGTACATGCAGTTGTTCTCGAAGAAGTACTGCGCCGTGGTGGTCTCGTCGGCGGGATCCTGCCGCGTGTCGTAGTGGACCGCGCCGGCCACGTTGCAGTCGGCGGCCGGGGCCACCTTGTCGCCAAAGGTCTTTTTCTCGACGTCGTTGTCGCATTGGGTGTTTCGGCCGAGGCCGTCTTCGACCCAGGCGTTGAACAGCTCTTGTTCGGTGGTGACGGTGGCGGGCACGCCGGCTTCGTCACCGGCGGCGAGGTAGAAGAGCGCGCCCTGCAGCGGTGTGGCGTCGGGCGGCGGCATCGACAGGCCCTCGGCGGGGTCGAGGTTCACGTAGTCGTGGGCCTTCAGGTACATCGCGGTGCCGACGTTTCGGACCGAGTCGACGCGGAAGTCTTCCCACTCGACGAGGGGCACGGTGGCGCCGCCACGCAGCAGGTCGGGGTTGCCGGGGAACGTGCCACCGTGGCAGCCCATGCAGCGGGGGCCGACGACGTTGTTGTAGACGACGTTGTAGCCGACGGTGCCGCACGCTTCGTCGGCGAAGAACTGCTCTTCAAAGACCACCGGTGGGGCGACGTCTTCGTCGCAGACGGCGGCGCCGGGGGCGAGGGCGACGGCGAAGTTCAGCGCCATGTCTTTTTCGACGCAGAAGCCCAGGGCGTTTCTGGGAATGCCGTGGGGGCCGCCGTCGATGACCGCGCTGCCGGCGACGACGACGTTGGCGCCTTCTTTGGTCGCCGTGTAGGTCACCGGGGCCTCGCTGGTTTCGCCGGCGATCTCAGAGACGAGCGTGGCCGTGCCGGCGCCGTCGAGGGTGCTGAGGTCCTTCAGGGTGAAGGTCATGGTGGCGAATTCCTGGGCCTTGACCTCTTCGGCCACCGAGCCGCGGATGGAGTCGATGTCGTCTTGCGACAGCTCCTGGTTCTCGCCGTCGGGGAGGTACTTGAGCCGCAGGTCTTTGTTGTCGGGCTCGAGGTCGGCGGTCGGCACCACGATCTTGACGGTGCCGACCGCGGCGCTGTCGAGGTCGTAGGTGAAGACCGCGCTCTTCGCGAGCACGATGTGGCTGTGCAGGGCGCCGCAGCCAAAGGCGTCGACGCGCGAGATGGCCAGCACCAGCTCGGTCTTGGTGGCGTCGACGAGGTAGTCGGCGCCGTCGACCTGTCCCTGGCCGCACAGCTGGCCGCCGGTGACGGGCGGGGGGTCGTCGCCGGGGCCGCAGTCGGCGCAGCCGGTGGCCAGGGCGCTCAGCAGACAGAAGGGAATGGTGGAAGCGCGTCGGAACAACATGGGTGTCCTCACAGGTCTCGGCAGCAAAGGGTTTCGCGGGGACTGTGCCCCGTCGGCGGCCGGTCGGCAAAGCGGCACTCTGGTCGGTTGCCGGGTGCCTTGCGGGGTTGCCCCCGGCGATCACATCGGGAAGCGTGTCCCATGGAATTCCTGCTCCACGTCGTCGACGTCTTCCGGCACCTCGACACCCACCTGGCCAAGCTCGTCGTCGACTACGGCGTCTGGATCTACGCGATCCTGTTCCTGGTGTTGTTCTGCGAGACCGGCCTGGTGGTGACGCCGTTTCTGCCCGGCGACTCGCTGCTGTTCGCCGCCGGCGCCATCGCCGCGGCCTCGACGCCCGAAGAGCCCGGCCTGTCGATGCTGGTGATGGTCCCCCTGTTGATCGTCGCCGCCGTCATCGGTGACGCCGTCAACTTCGCCATCGGCTCACGGGTGGGGCCGGGGATCCTCGAGCGCGAAAAGATCCCGTTCATCAAGAAGAAGCACATCGAGCGGACCCAGGCGTTTTACGAAAAGCACGGCAGCAAGACCATCGTGCTCGCCCGCTTCGTCCCCATCGTGCGGACCTTTGCGCCCTTCGTCGCCGGCATCGGCAAGATGAAATACAGCACGTTCGCCACCTACAACGTCGTCGGCGCCATCGCCTGGGTCTCCGTCTGCGCCGGCGCCGGCTTCTTCTTTGGCAACATCGAGATCGTGAAGAAGAACTTCGAGCTCGTCGTGCTCGGCATCATCTTTGTCAGCGTGCTGCCCATCGTCTTTGAGATCGTGAACGGTTGGCGCGCCTCGCGCCGGGCTCGACAGGCCATCGACAAGCCGACCTGATCGGGCGGCCTGATCAAGAAGGCTGATCAGGAGGGCTGCTTCTCGAGGGCTTTGCCGAGGGCTCCCTTGAGGCCGGCGGCGTCGAACGGCTTCCGCAGCACGACGTCGTCGTCGACCACGATGTCGCCGCGGCCGGTGACGATGACCGCCGCCAACCCCGGCCGACGCTCGCGCAGCTGCTGCAACGTCGCGGGGCCGTCGAGGTCGGGCATGGTCACGTCAATGACAGCGACGTCGTAGGGCGCGTCGACCTGCAGCGCGGCCAGCCCCGACGGCACGTCGACCACCGTGTGGCCGAGGCGCTCGAGCAGGCGGCGCGACGCCCGGCGCACCGGGCCGTCATCGTCGACCAGCAACACGCGCAGCCCGGACCCGAGCGCGGCCGGCTCTGGCGGCGACGGCGGCGACGACGGCGACGACGGCGACGGCGACGGCGGCGGCGACGGCGACAGCGAC
>JBKJNL010000335.1:0-3769 GCA_046593615.1 Myxococcota bacterium
GCGCATGGAGGGGATCAACGAAAGCGCGGTGCGCGAGTTCCTGCAGGTGCAGGGCGTGCGGGTGAATTTGATCCCCGACGCTGCGGTGACCAACCGCATCAAGAAGCTGCGCGAAGAGAGCGTTCCGCTGCCCGATTGATGCCCCGATTGAGCATCAATCCAGCATCGACCTGATTGCACGGCTCATCGCGAGCGCGGCGAAAAGCAGGCCGCCTCCGCAGGCAAAATATGTGTTCTGGATTGGCAGGATGCCGCCGGCTCAATTGCCAACATCATCCGGATCCAGATCCGGTCCCGACGTTACTCGAGGTCGGCCAGGTCTTCCGCGAGGTAGCTGAGGATGACCTCATCGAGGCTCTTCTCGCTGATCAGGTCTTCACCAAAGATGGTGGTGGGCTTGCCAGCAGCGTCGACCTGCAGCTGCTGCGTCTCTTGCTGCGCAGCCACGACCTCGGGCGGCGTGCCCCGGTGCGGCGACGACGTCACATCGATGCCGCCGGCGGGGCGGGCGAACTCGACGGCGGCGGGCTTGGCCTGGCTGGGCATGCCCTTAAAGGCCGCGTCACCTGCCATCGACGACGTCGTCGGCGACACCGCCGTGAAGTTCATCGGGGCCGGGCCGTCGAGGTGGTAGGCGGGCGCGCTGTCGATGTTGTCGAACACGCCGTTCACGAGATTGCGCAGCATCTGCTTGTGCTGCTCTTCCATCATGGATCGGACGGTCTTTTCGTAATCCGGTTGCCCAACGATCTCGGAATACTGCGTCTTCTTCGACGCCAGGATGTTTCCGCCCACGAACAAATGCGTGATGATGTGCGGATTCTTCGGACCCGAGTCTTCGGTCTGGATGTGGAAGATCCGACCCTTGTGCTTGATGTTGTGATTGAAGCCGGGAATCATCGAAGGGGCCGGTCCTCGTCGTCGACGTCGAGCCCTGAGTTACACGTCGCCGGGGCCGCGGGCAATGTTCGCGACTGCCGTTCACCCGGACCATTGCCTCGCGGTGTTTCCTCACCAGCGAACAGCAGGCGCGGAGCGGTCAACTGGCCGGGACGCGCGCGGCCGGTGCCCGGGTGGGGGCAACCGGTGGCGCCGTCGGGGCGCGTGCCGACCGACGCTCGGCGCGGGCGGCTGCGTAGACGACGACGCGGTCCGACCGGTGGGGTTGGCGCTCCAAAGCCGGCCACCGCCACCTCGTGGTGTCACTCTGGCAAGGACTTCGACGCGGGGCGCCATCGCGGGCGCGCCCCCAGTGCCTTGATCTTGTGGCGAAATTGTCAGCGTGGCGCAGATGTCGCCCACGGCTGGCCCGGCACGTGCGTACAGACTCGCCATATGACGACGAGCCTTGCTCCCCTGGCTGCTCTGCGCCCCTTCGCACACCGCTCGGCGTTCCTGCTCAACAAGAACGCCCGCGCCGTGAGTGACTCTTTTGTCGAGCGCCTGGCCGCGATCGTGCCCGCCGGCGACCTGTTCCTCTCCCGCACCCTCGACGATGCCACCGTCTTTGCGCGGGCCATCGCCCGCCGCGGCTACGGGCAGGTCTTCATGGGCGGCGGCGACGGCACGCTCGTGACCACCATGAACCTGTTGCGCGAGCATGCGCGCCACGAGCACCTCGAGATGCCCAAGGTCGGCGTCTTGAAGCTCGGCACCGGCAACGCCATGGCAAAGGCCCTCGGCGCGCTGTCGCCCCTCGTCGACGCCAGCCACATCCTGCAAAAGGGCCCGGCTCAGACGCGCTCGGTCGACTTCGTCCAGTGCGTCGGTCGCGATGGCACAGAAGGCCTGCTCACCCCGTTCGCCGGCATGGGTTACGACGGCCTCGTCCTCAACGATTACAACTGGCTCAAAGAGCGCGCGCACGGATCGCCGGTGGCAAAGGCCGTCGCCGAATCCGTCGCCGGCTACCTCGGCGCCATGTTGCTGCGCTCGGTGCCGCACGAGCTCAAGCAGCCGCCGACCAACCTGCGCATCACCTCGAAGCACGACGCCACGTTCATGCGCCCGGGCGTCAACGCCCACGGCGAGAGCTGCGACGAAGAAGTCCACATCCCGGCCGGCACGCCGCTGTTCGAAGGCCGCGCCGCCACCGTCTCGGTCGGCTCGATCCCGTTCTTTGGCTTCGGCTTCAAGATGTTCCCGTTCGCCATGACCCAGCCGGGCACCATGCAGCTGCGCGTCGTCGGCGCGCCCATCCCCGCCATCCTCGTGAACCTCTACCCGAAGGTCTGGAAGGGCACGTGGCGCCACCCGAAGCTGCTCGACTTCCTGGTCAAGGACGTGAACGTCGAGAGCGACCGCCCGCTGCCGTACCAGGTTGGCGGCGACGCGGCCGGCTCGGCCAGCGCGCTGAGCTTCAAGGTGGCCTCTGAGCCCGTGCAGATGACGGCCCTCGGCGAGCGCGTGGTGCCCGCCGGCCACGCCGTCGTGCAGGTCGGCCCCGCCCGCATGCTGCTCAGGCTGCCGCGCTAGCGCCCGCGCTGGCCGCTCCCGCGACTCCGACAGCGCAGGGGCCACGCTGGGGCAAAGACGGTAGGATCGCGCCGTGGCCACCCTCATCGTCGACGACTGCATCAACTGCGGAGCCTGTGAGCCGGCCTGCCCGAACCAGGCCATCAAGGCCGGCGAGGCCTTGTTCGTCATCGACCCACGGCGCTGCACCGAGTGCGTCGGCTTCCACGAAGCCGAGCAGTGCGCGGCCGTGTGCCCCACCGACGCCTGCCTCCCCGACCCCGACCGCATCGAAGACGAGCCCGTGCTCATCGCCCGCGCAAAGGTGCTGCACCCGAAGAAGCAATTCGCCGAGCGCTTCCCATCCCGCTTCCGGGAGGAGTAAGCGGAAAGGCATGTCACGCGGACGCTTCTACGCCGTCGAGGGCGCCGACGGCGTCGGCTCTTCCACCCAGTGCCGGCAGCTGGTCGAGCGCCTGCAAAAAGCCGGGCGCACGGTGCACGCCACGGCCGAGCCCAGCGGCGGGCCCATCGGTGCGCTTATCCGCCAGATGCTCGGGGGTGACCGATCCCAGAAAGCCATCCACAAAGAGCTGGCGCTGCTGTTCGCCGCCGACCGCCTCGACCACGTCGCCCGCGAGATCGAGCCGCGGCTGCAAGAGGGCATCGACGTCGTCGGCGACCGCTATGTGTTGTCGAGCCTCGTGTACCAGTCCCTCGATCTGCCGCAGGAGTGGGTGCGCGAAGCCAACAAATACGCGCCGCCCGCCGACGCCACCGTGCTCATCACCCTGCCGCTCGACGACGCCTGGGCCCGCCTTGAGCAACGCATCGCCGACGGCGCCGCCCGCGAGGTGTTCGACCAGCGCGCGATCCAGGCCCGCATCCACGCCGAGTACGGGCGCCTGGCGCGGCGCCTGTCGGGAGCCATCAGCGTCGACGGCAGCGGCAGCATCGACGACGTCGCCGGCCGCGTCGAAGAAGCCCTGCGGGCCACCAACGTCTGGCCCCGGTGAGCTTCCTCCGCTGCGGTGATCGGCAGCTGGTGCTCGGGGCCCGCACGTTTGTCATGGGCATCGTCAACGTCACCCCCGACTCGTTTTCCGACGGCGGGATCCTGCACCACGACGGCGCCGTCGACGTCGAACGCGCCGTCGCGCACGCCCTGCAGCTGCTCGACGAGGGCGCCGACGTACTCGACATCGGCGGCGAATCCACCCGGCCCGGGGCCGCACCGGTCGACGTCGACGAAGAGCTGCGCCGCGTGCTGCCGGTCATTGAAGCGCTCGCGCGGCGCGGCGTCAAAAACCTCAGC
>JBKJNL010000525.1:0-5653 GCA_046593615.1 Myxococcota bacterium
CCCGGGTGCGGGTGCCCCGCGAGACCCGGGTCCGAGGGGCTTGTGGCCTGCTTCTTCGGGGTCGTCGGCTTGTCGCTCACGTCATCGACCATAGCGGGTGGACGGTCACAGCACGACCCAGGCGAGCACCGCCAGGCCCACGGCGAGCGCGGCGCCGATGCCGACGGCGAACCAGCGCAGCGCCGAACGGCGGCCGCCGACGGCGTCGGCGGCAGCCCGGGGACCCGACGGCGCTGGCGTCGGAGTGGGAGGTCTCGGCAGCTCGTCAAAGACCAGCGGCAGCACCGGAACGGCGAAGTCGCTGACGGTGGACGGCCCCACCGGCCAGGACGAGGTAAGGACGGCCAACGGCGATGGCGGCAATGGCGGCGATGACGTCGGCACGGTGATCTCGGCGGCGGTGGCGCTGTCGTCGAGGTTCCCGGCCGGCGGGATCAAATCGAGGGCGGTGGTGATGGGTGAGAGCGCGATGTCGGCGACGGCTGCGACGGGGTTGTGCAGCGCCCGCGACACCACGGCTTCGACGGCGGGCAGGGTCTCGAGCAGCGGACGCAGGGCGCGCAGCGCCGCCGCGGCGCTCGAGAACCTGTCGTCGCGATCGCGGGCGACGAGCCGACCGACGACGCTGTCGACGGCGGCGACCCCGCTGTTGAGGGCCGGGATGTCGGCGCGCGCGACGGCGTCGAGGGTGCCCGCCAGGGTGGGCCGGGCGAACGGGTGCCGCCCGTGCAGGAGCTCGACGAGGATGACGCCGATGGCAAACAGATCGGTGCGTGCGTCGGCCTCGTCGCCCTGGGCCTGCTCGGGAGCCATGTACGCGGCGGTGCCGAGCCGGGCGCCCACGCGGGTGATGGCGGCGTCGCCGATGATGTGGGCCAGGCCGAAGTCCGCGATCTGCACGTCGCCCGCCAACGACAACAGCACGTTCTGCGGCTTGAGATCGCGGTGCAAGACACCGCGCTCGTGGGCGTGGCTGACGGCGTCGAGCAGGGCGCCGACGATGGGCAGGGCCATCGGCACGGGCATGGGGCCGGTGCGCGCCAGCAACGTCGCCAACGTGCCGCCGTCGAGCCAGGGGCAGCACAACCAGCAGACACCGCTCTCGCTGTCGGCGTCTTCGCCGTCGAGGGTCGCCGTGATGTGCGGGTGATCAAGGGCTTGCAGCGCACGCAGCTCGCGGCGGAAGCGCGCCCGCGCCAGCGGATCGTCGACGAGCCGGGGCTCGAGGATCTTGACGGCGACGCTCTGCCCCGATGACTTCTGGGTGGCGAGATAGACGGTCGCCATCCCGCCGGCGCCGAGGGGCCGCACGAAGCTGAACTGCTTGAGGCGCGCGAGCTGGGCCAGCCGCACGAGGCGCAGGCGCTCGGCGTCGCTGGCCGCCGCCGCCGCCGCCGACGACGCCGACGACGACGACGACGACGACGACGACGACGAAGAAGAAGAAGCCTCGGCGGCCAGCACGCTCTTCTGCACCCGCGTCGGCCCCGACGGATCGACGAGGCCGACGCGGCTGGTCGAGGTCTGGATGTCGAACAGGTCTTCTTCGCTGTCGCCGCCGACGTCGCCCAGCACCGCCGTGGGTGGCCGCAGCGCCGGCGCCTGGCCACGCCGAGCCGGCGTCGTCAGCGTCGTCGTCAGCGCCGTCGTCAGCGGCGTCGTTGGCGCGTGGTCCGCCGCCCGCGCTGAACGCCCGGCGCCGTCGTCGTCGTGCCAGTTGGCCACGCGCTTCTTCGCCTGCCAGGCCGCGGCGGTCTCGGGGGTGATCGCGGCGATGGTCAACGTCGAAGCGTCGTCGTCGGGCGGGTGGACGCGGTCAAAGGCGGCGCGGGCGTCGGCGAGGTCGCCGTCGAGCGCGAGGCAGACGACCACGTCGTCGGAGAAGACGGCGGCGTGGGCGTCGTCGGCGTCGGCAAAGGCTATCCACAGCCGTCCTTGCACGACGCCGATGGGGACGCCGCCCGATCCGCGGACGCCGGTGGCGTCGATGGTCTCGGGGATCTGCGGGTGCTTCACCAACAACCGCGGCGCGGCTGGCAGGCCCGAGTGGGCCGACGCCACGGCGATGACGACGTCGCCGGGGACGCCGATCGCGATCAGCGCCTCGAAGAGCCGGGCGCCGCCGGCGACCGCGCGCTCGACAGCCGACGACAGCTCCGCCCGCCCCTTCACGGTGGAGCCGCGGGCCAGGCCGCTCCTGGCGAGCGCGTCGTCGACGATGGCCTTGCGCATCGGGAATAAAGCTAGCGCGGGCGGTTCTTTGCCGCGCGCGCTTTTCGCACGGCGCGCGACGGCACCCCGACGCTGCCTTTGACGCCGTTTGACGCCGCCATGCCTTGCGGGCGCTCGCTGGATTGGGCAACCAAGCTGCATGAGCACCGACCTCCCCTCGGGCAGCACGCCCCTCGTCCCCGCCTCGTCGGGTCGACGCCTCCTCGCAGGCGCTGTGTTCTTCGGCTTCGTCAACGCCCTGTGGGCGCTGTTCCAGTGGGCCGAGCTGTTGCTCGCGCGCGCCGGGTCGACGCCGTTCTGCGCCGTCGACGAGACCTTCAACTGCACGCAGGTCTGGGACAGCGCGTTCGCGGCCGGCATCCACGACGTCACGCAGGTCCCGATCGCCGGCTGGGGCCTCATCTGGGGCATCGCCGCCACCCTGCTGCCCCTGGTGTCCCTCGTCGACGAGCGCCTGCTCGGGCGCGGTTTGTCGTCGGCGCTGCGGCTCACGGCCCTCGGCGGCATCGCGTCGGTCGGGGCCTTTGCCACGGCCAGCTTCATCGCCGGCGCGCTGTGCATCGGCTGCATCGGCACCTACGTCCTCGTCATCGTCTGGGCGCTGATCACCTGGAAGGCCACGAGCCACACCGGCTTCGCCGAAGCCCCCCGTGGCGCCGCCATCGCCGTCGCCGTCGTCGTCGTCTCATTTCTGGTGCTGCTGGTGCCCGGCATGCGCACGCCCCACGCCGAGGCCAAGCTCAGCATCCCCGGCGCAGACACCGCCGTCGCCAAAAACCCCGTGAACCGGCCGACGACGCCGAACAAGCCGACAACGCCGGCGACGACGACGACAACGGCAGCGCCGACCACGACGTCGGACTTCGATGGTCCGGCCACGGGTGATCCGGCGCGTGACGAGCTGCTCGAGCGCTTCATGGGCAGCCTCGACGCCCAGAGCAAGCAGATGATGAGCGATTTGCTGACCGCGTACCGCGCGGCCAAGGTCGTCTCGCTGCCGGCCCCGCGCGATGTCACGCTCGGCGACCCAAAGGCGGCGCTGCGCATCACCGAGTGGACCGACCCGCTGTGCCCCCACTGCGCGATGCTGCACGACACGCTCGGCGAGATCGTGCGCACGGTCCCGCCGGGCCTGTTCTACGTCGAGAGCAAGCACTTCCCGCTCGACGGCGTCTGCAACTCCGGCGTGACCCGCAAGAGCGAAGACGGCCTGCGCTGCGTCGGCGCCAAAGCCCAGATCTGTCTCGAGGGCGACCCCAAGCGTTTCGAGGCGTCGGGCGCGCTGTTCAAGGCCCGCGCCCCCACCGTCGACGCCGTCTACGAAGCCCTCAAGCCGTTTCGCGATCCAGCCAAGCTGAAGAAGTGCGTTGAGAGCGAAAAGACGCAAAAGGCCCTCGACGACGACGTGCAGCAGGCCCTGGCCCTGAACATCGAGGGCACGCCGCTCGTCCTGTTCAACGGCAAGGAGATCCGGCCCTTTGGACCGCTCGTGTACGCCCTCATCCTCACCGCTGGCGCCGACAAGCACCCGGCGTTCCGCGATCTCCCGACGCCGCGCCCGCCCGCCGCCCCCGGGGCTGGCCACGAAGGCCACGCCCATTGAACGGAGCCTCGATGTTTCGACCTGTCGCCACGTCCAGCGCCTCGCTGCTCACCGCCGCCGTCCTCGTCGTTGCCGCCGTAGCAGGCGCTGGACAAGCCCACGCCGATGAATGGAAAGAGGTCGCCAAGACCGACGTCGGCGGCCGCCCCATCGTCGTCTACGCCCGCGACCGCGCCGGCAGCGACGTCAAAGAGGTCCGCGGTGTCGGCTCGTTCGACGCCCCGGCGTGGGTCGTGAAGAACGTCATCGACGACGTCGCCCACTACCAGGACTTCATGCCCTACACCGAGACGTCAAAGGTCGTCACCAAGGGCGACGGCTTCATCGTCTCGTACCAGCGCCTGTCGGTGCCGCTGGCCGATGATCGCGATTACACAATCAAGATCTTTGATGAGTCGAAAGAAGACGCAGCAGGCAAGGTGGTCTGGAAGAACCGCTGGAGCGAAGCCAACAAGCTTGGTCCGGCGGTCATCGACGGTGTGGTCCGCGTGCCGGTCAACGAAGGTTACTGGCAGCTCGAAGACCTCGACGGCGGCAAGCGCACAAAGGCGACGTATTATGTGTACACCAATCCGGGTGGCTCCATGCCGGCATTCCTGGTGAATGCGGCCAACGAGCAGGCCATCCCCGACCTCTACAAGGCGGTCGCAAAGGCGGCCACCGACGCGAAGTACCAGGCGACGAAGCCGACGCCGCGCACGTCCGAAAAGCGCGCGCCTGCTTTGACGACGACTCCGACGACGCCGACGACACCGACTGCGACGACCACGAAGCCCGCGCCGCCGGCCCCCGCGCCGACCGGAGGTGGTTGGTGACCCTGGCGGCGACCATCGAGACCCGCCTCAAGGCGGTGCTGCAGGCCAGCACGGTGCAGGTGCAAGACGACAGCGCTGACCACGCCGGCCACGGCGCCTCCGGGGCCCACGTCAGCGTCGTCGTCGTCGCCGAGGCCTTTCGCGGCAAGAGCCCGATCCAGCGGCACCGCCTCATCTACGCGGCGCTCGCCGAGGAGATGAAGGGCCCGATCCACGCCCTGGCCATCACGGCAAAGGCGCCGGGCGAGAGCTAGGCCGAGACCGGCCACGACGAGAGCAACAGCTTCTGCATGTCGCGGTGGGGCAAGCCGGCGTCGTCGTAGACCTCGCCGTGCGCGCGGTAGCCGAGGCGCTCGTAGAACGGGATCGCGGTCACCTGGCTGCTGAGCACGACGACGGAGCAGCCCTGGGTCCGGGCCTCGGCTTCGAGGGCGGCCATCAAGAGCGCGCCCACCCCCTGCCTGCGCCGAGAGGCGACGACGGCGACCCGCTGGACCTTGCCCTCGACGACGCCGTCGCGCTCGCGCTTCTTGAGCCGCGCGGTGCCGACGTCGATCAGACCGCCGGGTCCGGCGTCGACGACGAGGAAGTGGACGCAGACGTTGTCGTCGCCGTCGATCTCGAGGGCCTCGGGCACGCCCTGCTCGTCGATGAACACCGCCCGCCGGATGGCGAGGCAGCGGGCGAGGTCGGCGACGGTCTCCACGCGTTTGACGTCCATGCCTTGACGCTACCGCCCTCCCGGGCTTCGGGTAGTGTCGGCGCGTGAGCTTGGGTGCCGCCCTGTTTCTCGTCGTCACGGTGGTCGCCCGTGCCCAGCCCGCCGCACGCCCGCCGCAAGTCGCAGGGCCGACTGCTGGGCAGACCGGTGAGCCGACTGCTGGGCCGACTGCTGGGCCGACTGCTGGGCCGACTGCTGGTCTCACCGCAAAGACCGCGCAGTCGTCGCGTGCCGTCGACGTCGACGCCTTTCGTTTCACCGTCGAGCCCGCGCGCATCGTCG
>JBKJNL010000078.1:0-4090 GCA_046593615.1 Myxococcota bacterium
GACCGTGCAGCCGGGTCTGCCCGATCCGACGTCGGGCATCGACGACGGCCAACGACGACGACAGAGTGCCCGCATGGCCTCTCTGAACCCGACCCTCGAACGCTGGTTTGTCGACTACGCCGCCGCCCACCGGCATCCGATCAACCGCCTGACGCACAAGATCGCCATCCCGCTCATCGTCTTTCACATCATCGCGATGCTCGACTGGGTGAAACTGCCATTTTCGCTCGGTGCGACCGCCGGCAGCGCCGGATACGCCGTCAGCGTCGGCCACGTCGTCTACGTCGCCGCCGTCGTCTTCTACCTGCGGCTCAACGTTCCGCTCGGCCTGGTGATGGCGCTGCTGTTCGCGCTCTGCTTCCCGCTGGCCGCGGTGACGCCGTGGCCCGTCGTCGTCGCCTGCGCCGTCGTCGGCTGGATCGTGCAGCTGGCGGGGCACTCGGTGTGGGAAAAAAACCGCCCCGCCTTTGCCACGAACCTGCTGCAAGCCCTCATCGGGCCGCTGTTCTTCGTCGCCGTCCTGCTGGGCTTCTGGCGCCCACCCGCGACCCGGGATGCGCCCGCCGCCAGCCCCGCCGGGTAGCGCCCGGCACCGCCAGCGCCGGGGCGCTGATCTGGACCGCCCACGACGACAAACCTCTTTACGGGACGGTTGTTTCGGCTACCTGTGTGGGCTCTTCCGCTTTGGGTAGGTTCGGCTTCTTTTGCATCCGTTCCGTCGAGGATTCTCACCATGGCCATCTCCTCTGACTCCGGCAGCGAGCGCTTCGGCGTCAACGCCAGCTACGTCGACTCGCTGCGCGCCCAATGGCTGCAGGATCCGGCGTCGGTGGCCGAAGAGTGGTCGCGCTTTTTTGCCGAAGAGGGTGGCGCCGCCGTCACCAACATCTTGAATGGCAACGGCAGCAACGGCCACAGCAGCAACGGCCAACACGACGCCAACGGCAACGGCAACGCCGACACGTCGCTGCCGCGCAACGCCGAGTCGATCCTGCCCCAGGCTGCGCAGCAGCCGACGTCCACGTCCACGTCGTCGACGTCGACGTCGACCTCGACGTCGGCGCAACAATCCCAGCCCGCCGCGCGCCGCGCGCCGGCGATCCAGCCTCAGCCCGGCGACCGCGTCGAGGCCCTGCGCGGCATCGCCGGCAAAATCGCCGAGAACATGAGCTGGTCGCTCGAGCTGCCGACCGCGATGTCGACCCGCGTGATGCCGGTGAAGGTGCTCGAAGAGAACCGCCGCGTCATCAACAGCTACCTCGCCGACGAAGCCCTGCCAAAGGCGAGCTTCACGCACGTCATCGCCTGGGCCCTGGTGCGCGCCGCGCAGCACGTGCCGTCGATGAACAACGGCTTCACGCGCCTCTTCGAAGCAGGCGACGAGGTCGGCCAGCCCACCAAGCTCATCCGTGACGACGTCAACCTCGGCCTGGCCATCGACCTGCCGGCGCGCGGCGGCGGTCGCACGCTGGTGGTGCCCAACATCAAGGGCGCTCAGAAGCTCGACTTCAAAGGCTTCCTCGCCGCCTACAACAGCCTCATCGACAAGGCCCGCAAGGGCGGCCTCGGCCCCAACGATTTTGCGGCCACGACGATGACGCTGACCAACCCCGGCGGCATCGGCACCGTGGCCTCGGCGCCGCGCCTGATGCCCGGGCAGGGCTGCATCATCGCCACCGGCAGCATCGACTACCCCGCCGAGTACCAGGCGATGGCCCCCGAGACCCTGCGCGCCCTCGGCGTCGGCAAGGTCATGACGGTGACGTCGACGTACGACCACCGCATCATCCAGGGCGCCGAGAGCGGCGTGTTCCTGCAGCGCGTGCACGAGCTGCTCATCGGCGACCACGGCTTCTACGAAGAGATTTTTCGCAGCATCGGCATCCCGCATGTGCCCTACCGCCTGCGCCGCGATCGCGTCGTCACGCCGAGCCTCGCGGCCGGCTTCGCCGACACCGAAAAGGCGATGCGCGTCAGCCAGCTCATCCACAGCTACCGCGTGCGCGGCCATGTGTTGGCCCACGTCGATCCCCTCGACCTCAAGCCCCGCTCACACCCCGAGCTCGACCTCGAGAGCTATGGCCTGACCATCTGGGATCTCGATCGCGAGTTCCTCACGCTCGGCGTGCTCGACAAGCCCATCGCCCCGCTGCGCGACATCCTCGAGCGCCTGCGCGACACCTACTGCCGCAAGATGGGCGTCGAGTTCATGTACATCCCCGACGCCGCCGAGCGTCGCTGGTTGCAAGAGCACGTCGAGCACGACCCCGAGCAGCCGAGCACCAAGCTCGACATCACCGAGAAGAAGCAGATCCTCGAGATGCTGTGCCGCGCCCAGGGCTTCGAGCGCTTCGTGCACAAGCGCTTCCTCGGACAGAAGCGCTTCTCCGTCGAAGGCGGCGAAAGCGCCATCGCCATGCTCGTCGAAGGCCTCGACATGGCCGCCGCGTTCGGCGTCACCGACGTCGTCATCGGCATGGCCCACCGCGGTCGTTTGAACGTGCTCACCAACGTGATGGGCAAGCCCTTCGAAGCCGTCTTCGCCGAATTCGACGACCTCGACTACAAGTCCGTCGTCGGCACCACGCAGGGCAGCGGCGACGTCAAATACCACCTGGGTGCCAAGGGCACGCACCGCTGGAAGGGCGCCACCTACGACGCCGACGGCAAGCAGAGCGGCCCCGTCGAAGAGCGCGCCGTGCGCATCGAGCTGGCCTGCAACCCGAGCCACCTCGAAGCCGTCAACCCCGTGGTCGAAGGCTTGGCCCGCGCCAAGCAAGACCTCATCGGCGACCGCCAGCGCAAGAAGGTCATGCCCGTGTGTTTGCACGGTGATGCCGCCTTTGCCGGCCAGGGCGTTGTCTATGAAACCATGCAGATGTCGGGGCTTCAAGGATATCGCACCGGCGGCACCATCCACCTGATCATCAACAACCAGATCGGCTACACCACGGGGCCCGATCGGGCCCGCACGGCGCCGAACGCTTCCGATCTGGCCCGGGCCATCATGGTCCCCGTCTTCCGCGTCAATGGCGACGATCCAGAGACCTGCATCAAGGCCATGCGCACCGCGGTCGAGTATCGACAGAAGTTCGGCAAAGACATTGTTCTCGATATGGTGTGTTACCGCCGCTGGGGACACAACGAGGGCGACGACCCGAGCTTCACCCAGCCCATCCTCTACAAGGCGATCGAGAAGCACGAGCCCACACGCGACCGCTACGCCGCGCTGCTGGTGCGCCGAAAAGACCTCACCACCGGCGAGGTCGAAGCCATAGACAAAGACGTGAACGAGCGCCTCGAGCAGGCGTTCGGCTCGGTCAAGGCCAAGGGCAAAGACGCGGTGCCGCAGTCGGCCCTCGGCACCGGCTTGTTCTCGGTCGTCGGCGAAGCCGAGCCCGACACCCGGGTGCCCCTCGACACGCTCAAGAAGATCACCGAGCGCATCACCTACGACCCAGAGGTCATCGAAATCCATCCCCGCGTGCTCAAGCAGGTGCTTGAGCGTCGCAAAGAGATGGTCTTCTCGGGTAAAGAAAATGGTGGTCCTGGTATCGACTTCGGCATGGCCGAAGCCCTGGCCTTTGGCGCGCTGTTGCTCGAAGGCTCGCCGGTGCGCATCTCCGGCCAGGACGTCGGCCGCGGCACCTTCAGCCACCGCCACGCCGTCCTCTACGACGTCAACGACGGCCGCGCCTACATCGCGCTCAACCACCTGCACAAGTCGCGCGACGAAGGCGAAGAAGAGTGGCACCCGTCGCGCTTCCGCATCTATGACTCGCTTTTGAGCGAAGAGGCCGTGGTTGGTTTCGAGTATGGTTACTCGGTCGGCCACCCTGACTCACTTGTGTTGTGGGAGGCCCAGTTTGGCGACTTCTTCAACGGCGCGCAGATCCAGATCGATCAGTTCATCGCCGCCGGCGAAGCCAAGTGGCACCAGCGATCACGCCTCGTGATGCTGCTGCCGCACGGCTACGACGGGCAGGGGCCCGAGCACAGCTCCGGTCGCATCGAACGCTTCCTGCAGCTGTGCGCCGAAGAGAACATGCGTGTGGCCATCTGCTCGACGGCGGCGCAGTACTTCCACCTG
>JBKJNL010000726.1:0-2776 GCA_046593615.1 Myxococcota bacterium
CACCGCCCTCGACGTCGTCCTCGCCGGCGACCACGGCGACGCCGACCTCTACGTGCGCCGCGGCGCGCGCGCGACCGAGGCGACGTTTGATTGCCGGCCCTTCACCGACGGCAGCAACGAGAGCTGCGCGTTCGCGTCGCCGCCGTCGGGCACCTGGACCGTCACGGTGCGCGGCTACTCGGCGTTCTCGGCGGCCCAGCTCACCGCCACCGTTCGCTGAGCGCCATCGACCGCCAGAGAGACCCTCACCCTCAACTCCTTCGCGGCGGGAGGCGCTTCTCGGTCGGGCTGGTCGGTTCGGCAGGGTCGGGCCGTTGCCGACGGCGGTGACCTCTGCGAGACGCGGCGCCATGGTCGACGTCGTCAACAAGCCCGCCGGTCCCGATCTCGCTCTGTGGAACAAGCTCGCCGCCAAGGAGACGGGCGGCAAGCCCGAGCTCCTCGAGAAGCACACCGACGAAGGCGTCGTCGTCAAAGCCCTCTACACCGCCGACGATGTCCCCGCCGACGCCGCCAGCGACACGCCCGGCAAGGCGCCGTTCGTGCGCGGCCCGCACGCCACCATGTACGCGGTGCGCCCCTGGACCATCCGCCAGTACGCGGGCTTCTCGACGGCCAAAGACAGCAACGCGTTCTATAGAAAGAACCTGCAAGGCGGACAGAAGGGCCTGAGCGTCGCCTTCGATCTCGCGACACACCGGGGCTACGACAGCGACCACCCGCGCGTGCCCGGCGACGTCGGCAAGGCCGGCGTGGCCATCGACTCCGTGCTCGACATGAAGATCCTGTTCGACGGGATTCCGCTCGACGAGATGACCGTGTCGATGACCATGAACGGCGCGGTGCTGCCGATCCTCGCGTCGTTCATCGTCGCCGCCGAAGAGCAGGGCGTTTCACAGGACAAGCTCTCGGGCACCATCCAGAACGACATCCTCAAAGAGTTCATGGTCCGGAACACGTATATCTATCCGCCGGCGCCTTCGATGCGCATCGTGGCCGACATCATCGCGTACACTGCTCAGAATATGCCGAAATGGAACTCGATCTCCATTTCAGGATATCACATGCAAGAGGCCGGCGCCGACGCCGTGCTTGAGCTGGCCTTTACGCTCGCCGACGGCAAGGAGTACGTCAAAGCCGCCACCGCCCGCGGCCTCGACGTCGACGCCTTCGCCGGCCGTCTGTCGTTCTTCTTTGGCATCGGCATGGGCTTCTACATGGAGGTCGCCAAGCTGCGCGCCGCCCGGCTGCTGTGGTGCGAGATCATGGAGTCGTTCGGCGCAAAGGACAACAAATCCAAGATGCTGCGCACCCATTGCCAGACATCAGGTTGGTCGTTGGCGGCGCAAGATCCGTATAATAATATTATTCGCACCACCATCGAAGCCATGGCCGCGATCTTTGGCGGCACGCAGTCGCTGCACACCAACTCGTTCGACGAAGCCCTGGCGCTGCCGACGCCGTTCTCGGCGCGCCTGGCGAGAAACACGCAGCTGATCCTCGCCGAAGAGACCGGCATCCCGGCCGTCGTCGACCCCTGGGCCGGCAGCTACCTGATGGAGCGCCTGACCCGCGACCTCGCCGACAAAGCCCGCGCGCTCATGCTCGACATCGAAGCCGAAGGCGGCATGGCCGCGGCCATCGAAAAAGGAATTCCCAAGCGCAAGATCGAAGAGGCCGCGGCCCGCCGCCAGGCCCGCATCGACCAGGGCGCCGAGGTCATCGTCGGCGTCAACAAGTACCAGCTCGAGGTCGAAGACCAGGCCGTGCCGATCCTCGACGTCGACAACGTCGCGGTGCTCGCCGAACAAAAGGCCCGCCTGGCCACCTTGAAGAGCGAGCGCGACGACGCCGTCGTCAAGGCCGCCCTGCAGGCCCTCGAAGACGGCGCGCGCGCCGCTCCGTCTGAGGGCGGCGGCAACAACCTGCTGGCGCTGTGCATCCCGGCCATGCGGGCCCGGGCCACCGTCGGCGAGGTCAGCGACGCCCTCGAGCGCGTCTTTGGCCGCCACAAGGCCGTGACCTCGGTCGTCACCGGCGTCTACGCCGGCACCTACAACCAGGCCGCACAGAAGGGCGGCAAGAGCGCCGGCAAAGGCGGCCACGGCGGGCACGGCGACGACCCGGCCATCCAGGCCGTGCGCGACGACGTCGCTGCCTTTGCCAGAAGCGAGGGGCGCCGCCCGCGGCTGCTCGTCGTCAAGCTCGGCCAGGACGGTCACGATCGCGGCGCCAAGGTGGTCGCCTCGGCGTTCGCCGACCTCGGCTTCGACGTCGACGTCGGCCCGCTGTTCTCGACCCCCGCCGAGGCCGCGCGCGCGGCCATCGAGAGCGACGTGCACGTCGTCGGCGTCTCGTCGCTGGCCGCCGGCCGCAAGACGCTGGTGCCCATGCTCGTCGCCGAATTGCAGAAGCAGGGGGCCAACGACGTCGTGGTCATCGCCGGCGGCGTGATCCCGCCGCAGGATCACGCGCTGTTGAAGTCACAAGGCGTGGCCTGCGTGTTCGGCCCGGGCACGCCGATCCCCGCCGCCGCGCGCGCCGTGCTCGCCGCCCTGCCCCGCCGGCAGACCCCCGGATCCGCCGGATGAGCGCCCGCGTCGTCGTCGGGTTCGCCCCGATTGTCGTCGTCGTCGTGGTCGGCTCCGTCGTCGTCGTCGGCGGCGCCGGCTGCAACCAACCGCCGCCGGGCTGTGGCGAGCGGCAGTTCTTTGTCGACGCCGACGCCTGCGCCGTCGACGGCGCGGTCGGCGAAGAACAAGGCTGCGACATCGAC
>JBKJNL010000850.1:0-8325 GCA_046593615.1 Myxococcota bacterium
GACCACGACGAGCAGACCCAGCAGCAGCGCCGCGGCTGCGCCCAGGCCGACCGCCGCCTGCCACAGCGGGCGCCCGGCGGGCGGAGCCGGCTCGAGGGTCGCCAGCGACGACAGCGACAGGCTCGACAAGCTCGACGAGAGATCGGCCGGTGGCACCGAAGCAAACGGCGCGGCACCGGCCGGCGACGCCGCACCCGACGGCGACGGCGCTGACGGCGACGACACCTCTTTGCGCGACGGCACGCCGGCGCGGGTCGAGCCCTCGTCGGCGGGAGACCGGGGCAGCGGCGGTGCGGTGTGCGAACCCGGAAGCGACGCGAGATCGACGTCGATGCCGGCGGCGGTCCTGGCCTCGTAGAAGCCGGGGCCGCGCGCGTCGTCGCCGGCGGGGCGGACCAGCTGGCTGTCCGCGCCGTCGGTGGGCGAGCCATCCCGGCCAAACGTCGACGTCACCGAGGTCTTGATCAGGGCTTTGCGATCGCCGCGGCTCTGGTCGAGCTCTTTGACGATGCCGGCCAGGCGCTGGCCGGTGTGGCCCGGCTCGAGCTCGTTCAGCACCAGCGCCAGGGCCCGCTCCATGTCGGCGGCCGAGGCGAAGCGGTCGTCGGGGTTTCGCTGCAGCGCTTTTTCGAGGACGGCGATCAAGGTCTTTGGTGTGCCGGCCCCGAGGTGCAGCTCGAGGGGCGGCACGGTGCCGGCCTGCACGTCCTTGAGGGTCTGCAGCGCGTTCTTCGAGCGGTGCATCATCTCGTAGGTCAGCGCTTCGTAGAGGACGACGCCGAGGGCGTAGAGGTCGGAGCGGCCGTCGAGGTTCTCGCCCTTGGCCTGCTCGGGCGACATGTACGGGATCTTGCCCTTGATGCTGTCGGCGTCGGTCTTGACCAGGCTCTGGCTGGCGCGGGCGATGCCGAAGTCGATGACCTTCACCCCGCCGGTCTCGTCGATGAGGATGTTCTGCGGGCTGATGTCTCGGTGCACGATCTCCAGCGGCATGCCGCTGTTGTCGACCTTGGTGTGCGCGTAGTGCAGGGCCCGGCAGACCTGCACGGCGATGGCCACGGCGTCGGCGGGGGGCATGCGCAGCGACTTGTCGCGGCCGCGCCGCAGCAGCGACGACAGCGACAAGCCCTCGACGTACTCGAGGGCCATGAAGAAGTGCCGCCCGATCTGACCGAACTCGAACATCTGGGCGATGTGCGGGTGCGTCAGCAGGATCGAGATGCGGGCCTCGTTCATCATCATGCGAACGAAGTCGTCGCTCTCGGCGTGCTGGGCGAGAATGCGCTTGATGGCAAAGAGCCGGACGAAGCCCTCGCTGCCAGCGCGCGCGAGAAAGACCTCGCCCATGCCGCCGGCGGCCAGCCAATCAATCAGCGTGTATTTGCCAAAGGCCTCGTGCTTCACGGCGCGGCTCCGGTGAAGCCGGGCACGAACACCTCGATCGACGACAGCGGTCCCGGCGCGCCACCGCCATCGACATCACCCATGCCGCCGACGACCACGACGGCCCCGGCGACGGCGGTGGCGCTGTGGTGGGCGCGGGCGGTGGCCAGGTCGCCGACGACGACGAAGCCGCCGGCGGCGACGCCGGTGGCATCGGCGGGCGAAGCCAGAAAACCAAACAGCTCGACGTCGGCCAGCACGGTGGCCTCTCCACCAACACCGCCGTCGACCTCGCCGCCAATGACGACGGCGCGCTCGCCGGCGACGGCGGTGACGGTGGCCCCGCGATCGCGGTCGACGCCGGCCGCACCCACCGGGGTGACAAAGGCCGCGAAGGGGGCCTCGACGCCGACGTAGAACAGCTCGGCGCCTTCGCAGCTGCCGTCGTCGTCGCCGCCCACGATCAGGGTCGGGGCGATGTCGGAGCGCACGTCGATGACGGACGCGGCGGCGCCGGCGCGGGCGCAGGCCAGGCGGGTGCCGCCGCCGTTGCAGCCGGCATCGGCGAGGTCGCAGACGACGACCGCTGGATCCCCGTCGATGTCGCCCACCGAGATCGACACGCCGGTCTGCTGCGGGTTGCCGTCGGCGTCGCGGCCGCCGACGACGATGACCTCGTCGAGGGCGTTGCCGGTGGCCAGCAGCAGGGGCTCGTCAACGGCGATGGGGAGCGCGCCGACCTCGGCGATGCTGGCCCCGGCGACCCCGGCCGACAGGTCGACGACGTCGAGGGCGGCGATGGGTGCGCCGGCCGCGTCGTGTCCGCCGGCGATGAGCACGCGGCAGCCTTGCAGCACGACGGCGGCGCCGCCGGCCCGGGCCCGGGGCAGGTCGGGCAGGCGCTCAAAGGTGCCGCCGTTTTCGTCGACGTCGACGAGGATCCAGGCGTCGGCGCGCGGCACGCCGGCTTCGTCGGCGCCACCCGCGACGAGCGCGCCGCGCACCGGGCAGCGGGCCTCGAACGCGCCCAGCCCGACGGCGACGTGGCCGACGCGGGGTGGTGGCGCCTCGTCGAGCAGACACCGCCCGCCGCCCACCGCACCCGGTGCCGACGAGCAGTGGGCGCCGCCGACGGGGTCGATCCACTCGACGGTGGTGGCCAGGGCGCCGGGGGCACCGACGACGCCGCTGGCGACGCCGCCGACGACGAGCACGCCGCCGCCGATTCCGCCGCCTACGCCGCCCCCGCCCGCGACGCCCCCGACGAGCGTGGCGCTGTGCTGAAAGCGGGCCTCGTCGAGGTCGATGCCCAGCGGAGTCATGGCGTCGAGGCGGCCGACCAGCACCGGCACGGTGACCGGCGACCCCTCGGGGAGGTCGGCGAGCAGGTCGAGATCGACGGGCACGGCCCGGCCACCGACGCCGGCCTCGCTGCCGTCGAGGCGGCGACCGATGACGCTGGCCTCGACGACGCCGCCGGCTTCGAGCTCGGGCGGGGCGTCGACAAAAGAGACCGCGCCGGTGTCGGGGTCATAGGCGAGGCCAAAGGTGGCGGCCACCGCGCCGTTGCGCCGGACCTCGACGTCAAAAGATCCGATGGCGTTCTGCTCTTCGTCGGGCAGGGGCAGCAACCGCAGCGAGACGACGAGGTCCTGCAGGGGACCGGCCTCGACGATCGGCTCCTTGCAACCGCCGAGGCTGGCGGCGCCCAGCAGCACCAGCACCGCCGCCGTCGTCGTCTTCGTCGTCGTCATCATTGGCGTCATCGGCGTGTGGCCGACCCCGATCGTGCTGCGGTCGCTCATGGAACCACCTCGACCAGCACGCGGGTGTGCGGCGGGCCGGTGGTGACCTCGGCGGGCTGCAACAGCACCACGGCGACGACGCCACCGGCGAGGGCGGCGGCGACGCCACCGGCGCCGATCCACAGCCACGGCGACGCGAGCAGCCCCGGCTCTTCGACAGGACCGGCGGGAGCCTGCACGACGGGGCGGGCGCCGACGCCGGTGAGGTGGGTCGTCCAATCGGGTCGCAGGAGCGCTTGCCCGTCGGGTGCATCGGCGACGCGCACTGGCTCGAGCACATCGCCCGGCCCGGTCGCGAGCGCGCCGCCAAAGGCCGCCAGGGCCGCAGCGGAAGCACCGGTCGCGGCGTTTGGTGGCAACGACACCATGCCGGCGCGGGCGCTGTCGGCGTCGACCCGGGCGGCCAGCAGCGCCGCGCCGCCCGGCCCGCTGCCGGTCGCACCGGGCAGGGGCACGATGGCGCTGACGACGACGGCGGCGTGGCCGAGGCAGGTGGCCAGGGCGCGGGCGCGGCGCAGCTCTTCGTCGCGGCCGGCGTCGCGGGCGGCGGCCAGGGCCCGGGCGGCGGTGAAGCAGGGCTCTTCGACGAGCGGGTCGGTGACCCGGATTCGGCTGCCCGGCTCGACCACCAGCACGCGGCTGACGGCGACGTGGCCGGGGGCGCCGATCCACACGAGGTGCTCGCCCTGGGGCAGGCGCACCGCTCCCGGGCTCGCGCCCTGGGGCACGCCGTCGATGACGACGTCGGCGCCGTCGGGCGAGACGGCCAGCTCGACGGTGGCGGGCGGCTCGCGGGCCACCCGGCCCTTCGAGGCATCAAAGGCCTCGACGACGATGGGCGAATAGCGGCGCAGGTCGAGGTCGAGGGCCGGCCGCAGCCGCGCGGCGGCGTCGAGGACCGCGCGGGCCAACAGGGGCTCGCCCGCCGCCAGGTAGGCGCCGCCCAGGGCCAGCCGGGCGTCGACGAGGGGCCCGACCTCGCCGAGCTCGACGACCCGTCCCTCGAGAGTGGTGACGAGCTGGCGCAGCAGGGTGACCGCCTGCTTGGTGTCGAGGTCGTCGAGGGCCGCCTGGGCCCGGGTCTGCAGCGCCACCAGATCGGGCGGCAGCGGCCGTGTCGTCGGCGTCGGCGTGGCAAAGAACAAGGGCACGGCGGTGGCGCCACCGCTGGCGATGCCGCTGGCGATGCCGGCGGTCAGGGCTGCGGCGATGTCGTCGACGGCGGCCGCCGACAGCGGCTCGGCCGTCGACGGCAACAGCACGGGCGGCACGATCAGCACCCCGGTGTGGGTGCCCCCGGCCGCTGCCGGCGACGCCGCAACCGACGATGAAGCGGTCACCGCCGTCGACGACGCGACCGGGCCAGCAGCGGGGCCAGGAGAGAGGCCGGCGAGCAGGCCGGAAAAGGCGCAGGCGACGACGAAGGACAAGTGGACCGGCCTCAGGTGACGACGTGACATCTGACGAGCTGATGAGGTGACGACTGACGGGCTCCGCGATCCGCGCCGATCCGCACGCGCGACGGTGCCACACGCACGCGCGGGGTGTCAGCTGCGTCGTCGAGCCGCCCGGCCCGGGGCGATCGGGGCGATCGGGCATTTGGGCCGACGGCGTGGTCGCCGGCGGCATCGTCTCAGTCGTTGCGACCGGCCGACGGCCAAGCCTCGCCGCCTGTCGGAGACCATCGTGTTTGTCATCGGCCAACAGGAGGACCTACGTCGACAGGTCGGATCCGTCTGGTGTCCGACAATCTGTGTGTCACACCTTTCGGCATACCCGTGTTTGAGGCCCAGCATGCGCATCACCTCCCTGCTCTCGCTCGCGGTTGCGTTGCTCACTGTCGTGGCGGCTCCGGCCGTTCGCGCCCAGGACTTCACGCTGGCCGGTGAGCCCCTCGCACCCATCTTTCAGGCCCGCGGTCCGTTCAACCACATCGTGGTCGGCTCGTCGGTGGTGACGTCGACGGCGACGCTGCTGGCCTCGGCCGGCGGCGTGGTCTCGATCGCGCCGGCCGCCGAAGCCGCCGCCGGCTTCTTGTTCTGGTGGGGCTCCGGCGACGTGCCCGATCCCCAGGTGACGTTGCGCCTGCCCGACGGCGCGGCCCTGGCGCTCTCGGTCGACGCCGCCACCGATTGCATCACCATCGACGCCTCCGACAACACCGCCGCCGTCGACGACGTGCTCACCTACTGGCAGTGCAAGACGACGGTGACGCCCGAGCTGCAGGCCCTGGCGACGCTCAACGGTGAGTTCCGCATCGAGAACCTCGTCGTCGATCAGACCGCGCCGTTCAACTCGCCGTGCGCCTCGGGCAGCCAGGCCTGCTCGGTCTACGTCGGCGCCTTTGCCCTCGTCATCGTCTACGTGAACCCCGCCGACACCACCCCGCGCGTCATCCAGATCGCCAACGGCCTGTTCTTTACGCAGTTCGTCGGCAGCGACGCCTCCGAGCCGCTCTTGCCCTTCAAGCTCTTCCCCGGCGCGGGCGGCAAGGCCACCCTCGTGGCCCTCGAAGGCGACAAAGAGTTCCCGGCGAGCGGCAGCTGCACCAACACCAAAGACGCCGCCGGCCGCTTCGTCGACGTCGACAAGCTCAACGCCGCCGGCCAGCCGCAGTGCGACTACTTCACGCTGTGCGACGGCGGCTGCGCCACCGACAACACGCGCCTGCAGCTCACGCGCAACGACATCGATGCGTTCCTCGAGAACACCGCCAACCCGGCCGGCAACGTCTTCAACGAGACGGCCACCACCGAATTCACCGGACAGCTCTCGGGCGTGGTCGGCGAAGAGCTGAACTCCTTTGACCTCGACGAGTTCGACCTCAACGGCCGCATCGCCACCGGTCGCCACGACGACATGCGCATCGGCGTGCAGTCCGGCGCCGACGCCGTGCTGCAGGTGCTGTTGGTGGTGAACGTGCTCGACGGCGACAGCGACGGCGACGGCCTCGGCGACATCCAGGAAGGCGACCTCGGCACCGACCCCGAGAACCCCGACACCGACGGCGACGGCATCTTTGACGGCCCCGAGGTCTTTGGCGGCGCGCCCGGCTTCCCCGACAACAACATCACGAACCCCCTGAACCCCGACACCGACGCCGACGGCCTGTGCGACGGCGGTCGCAACGCGAGCTTCCGCGGCGTCACCTGCGTCACCGGCGAAGACACCAACAGCAACGGCCGCCGTGAGCCGACCGAGACGCTGCCCACCAACCGCGACACCGATGGCGACGGCGTCAGCGATGGCCGCGAGGTCCTCGGCAACTACCCCGGCCCCCTCGACACCTTTCTGGCACGCCCGGGTTTCCAGTCGAACCCCCTCGACGCCGACACCGACAACGACGGCCTCGACGACGGCGAAGAAGACACCGACGGCAACGGCTTCTTCGAGCCCGGACGCAACGAGACCAACCCCACCGACCCCGACACCGACGACGGCGGCGAGCTCGACGGCTCCGAGCGCGAAGCCGGCCGCGACCCCGTCGACTTCCCCGATGACGACTTCGGCGTCCTCGACGACACCGACGGCGACGGTCTGTCCAACGGCGTCGAAGAAGACATCGGCACGGACCCCAACGATCCCGACAGCGACGACGACGGCCTGCTCGACGGCGTCGAGGTCAACGGTGCCAACGACACCGATCCGCTCAACCCCGACACCGACGGCGACGGCATCCTCGACGGCACCGAAGACCGCGACCACAACGGCTCGACGGCCCCCGACGAGCTGAACCCGACCAACCCCGACACCGACGGCGACGGCCTGCGCGACGGCACCGAAGACCGCAACTTCAGCGGCGTCGTCGACAGCGGCGAGACGGACGGCACCAACCCCGACACCGACGGCGACACCGCCTGCGACGGCGGCAACAGCGTCGGCACCACCTGCGTCGGCGGCGAAGACGTCGACAACGACGGCACCCGCGACGCCACCGAAACCGACCCCCTCGACCCCGACAGCGACGACGACGGCATCAAAGACGGCGTCGAGATGCAGAGCGACTACCCCGGCACCGTCGACGCCAACCCGACGCGCACCGGCAGCCAGACCGACCCGCTCAATCCCGACAGCGATGGCGACGGCCTGCTCGACGGCCGCGAAGACGCCGACGTCGACGGCCACCAGGACGCCGGCGAGACCGATCCCACCGACGCCGACAGCGACGACGGCAGCGTCGACGACGGCACCGAAATCGACCGCGGCACGAACCCCCTCGATCCCTCCGACGACGTACCGGTCGAAGAGCCGGTCGGCGAAGGTGAAGGCGAGGGCGAAGGCGAGCTCGACCCCGACGGCGATGGCGGCGATGAGCCCATCCTGCCGCCGGCGCCCCCCGGCGCCCTCGACGAGGTCCCCGAGCAGCAGCTCAACATCGCCGGTTCGGCGGTGTGGGCGGCGTGCGACCAGAACCCGCTGGGCGGTGGCTCGCTGCCGGCCCTTGGCCTGGCGGTGCTGCTGCTGCGCCGTCGCCGGCGGGCCTGAGCGCCTCGACGCTGAGCGCGACCGACGCGACGAAAGTGCGCCTCTTCGGGGGCGCATTTTCGTGGGCTGTTTCTTTCGGTGGCTCGCGCGCACCGCCGGTTGTGCCAGCGTCACGGCGCCCGCCGGGTGTTTCGGAGCAGCGCATGACCTCAGGAACCAACGAGCCCGGACCTCTGAGCGGGCTCGCGCCCCAAGTGCCTGCGCAGCCGCTTCGAATCCCGTCTGCCCGGGATTTCCCGCGCCTTCATACCTTCATGAAAAGCCTTCCGCAGGCGCCTTCAGAGTACGATGTCTGTCAGGGAAAAGCCTCGATGTTCAACATCGCGCTCGGCCTGTACCCGGTGGCGAACGTGCCCGAGGCGATGCCCGACCAGCTGCGCCGCTACTTCACGGGGCGTCTGCCGCCGAACCAGTGGGTACCCGAGCTTGACTATGTGATGTTCAGCATCGCCATGGCCGATATCTATAACTGGGATAACCAGGGAATGCGTCGCTATTGGTTTCGAGTGATGGATCGGATCAACAACAGCGCGATGTATGGGCTGCTGTTCCGCTTCCTGTCGGCCCGCATGCTCGTGACGACAGTGGCGTCGCGCTGGAGCTCGTTTCACCAGGGCACGACCTGCCGAGCCGAGCGGACGCCGAAGGGGCT
>JBKJNL010000949.1:0-9633 GCA_046593615.1 Myxococcota bacterium
CGAGGACACGGAAACGAGTTCTTACGACGAGGCGATCGACGTCATTCTGCAGGCACAGGTGTTGGAGGAAGCGTTTGCCCGTCTTGGGGCGCGCACCGAGAGCAACGGCGCCGCCGAGGTCCTGGCCCTCGAGGACGGCCAGGAGCGCAGCACCATGAGTGCGACCCGGCAGACGGGGTCGACGCCGGATGGGCGTCGCGTTGTCGCTTTGGCCGCGCTCGACCGAGGCGCCGTGGTCTACCTGCTCGTCGCCGTCGTGCCGCCTCCTGATGAAGAAAGGGCTCAGCAGTTCCTGTCGAGTTTCCATCTCATCGCGGAGACGGACAAATCGGAAGCGACGAAGATCGACCTGCCGCCCGAGCTGCAGATGCGGACGAGAGCGGAGGAGGAGGCCCGAGAAAAAGCGCGGGCAGCGTGGTGTAAGCGACACCCGAACGACTGTTGACGGCCGAGGGCGCACCTTGCGATGTCGACATCGCCCGGCGACGGCGCGGTCTTGTTGAAAGAGGCCGTCGAGCTGTTCAAGACCGCCGCCGCGCAGAACCGCATCGCGCTCACCGCTCAGGCTGTGCTCAGGCTGTGCTCATGAAATGGCCCGAGCGATCGACGACGGAGACGGCGATGCGTTCGCCGACTGCGCCGTTGCAACATCGCCTTGCCAGCGGTTGCATGGCGCATGTCGCTCGTCCCCACCGCCTTTCAGCAAGCCCGCCACCGGGCCCGCAAGCGCGCCGGCGCTGTCGTCATCCGCTCGCTGTTTGAAGGGGCGGCGCGGGCCCTGGTCGACTTTCCGTTGGCGCGCCCCGGCTTCCACGACATCGAGGTCACGCGCGACGTGCCCTACCTCGGCAGCGGGCTCGCGGCCCACACCTACGACGTGTGGCGCCCGAAGGATCTGAAAGGGCCGCTGCCGTTGCTCTTCTACGTGCACGGCGGGGCCTTTCGCGCGCTCAGCAAAGACACGCACTGGATCATGGCCCTGGCCTTTGCCCGCCGCGGCTTGTGCGTCGTCGTGCCCAACTACCGTCTGGCACCGCAGCACCGCTTCCCCGCCGCTGCCGAAGACGCGGCCGTCGCCTTGCGCCACGCCGTCGACCACGCCGACCACTTCGGCGCCGACAAGAAGTGCGTCGTCCTCGCCGGCGAGAGCGCGGGCGCCAACGTCGTCATGGGCCTGGCGGTTGGCAAGAGCTGGGGCTGCGACGCGCCGCACCTGAAGCCCATCGCCGACATCGACGTCCAGGCCGTGGTCGCGGCCTGCGGCGTCTTCCAGGTCGGCGACGGCGGCCGCTTCTTGCGCGCCGATCCCAAGCTGCACTGGTTCTACGACGACCGCTTCCAGGAGCTCGCCGACTACCTGCCGCTGCAAGACGGCAAGCCCTGCGAGCACGACCTCGCGAGCCCGCTGTTGCTCGTCGAGCGCGAGGGCGGGCCCTGTCACCCGGTGCCGCCGATGTTCCTGCCCGTCGGCGGCGGCGACCTGTTGAAAGACGATCACGACCGCATGGAGCGCGCCCTGCGGCGCCACGGCGTCTCGGTCAGCGCGCCGGTGTACGGCAACGAGGTCCACGCGTTTCACGCGTTCATCTGGCGCAAAGAGGCCCGCCGCTGCTGGGCCGACACCGCAGACTTCCTGCGCGGCGCCGGCGTACCCTTGCGGGAGCCGCCGCCGGTGCTGTGAGCGAGCGTGTTTCAAGGCAACGCGACGAAAGGCAACGATGCGCCAGACACCCAGCCACATCTCGCAGACGGTCTTTGCGCGCGTCACCGGCAGCCAACTGTTCCTGCTTGGCACCGGCATCGGCGTTCCGATCGCGCTGGCCATCGTCGCCGGGCTCTGGCTCTTGCGCGCGCCCGACGTCGACATCGACGCCATCGTCGTCGTGCCGGCGCCCGCTCCAGCATCACCCTCGCCCGGCTGCGCGGGCCTGACGATGCGCGTGCTCGGCCACGAAGGCGACGTCGCGCACGTGCGCGTGCGTGACAACGACGGCGCCTACCGCGGCGACACCAGCTGCCGCGAACACCTCCCGGTGCTCTGCCTGCACAAGGCCCAGCTGCCGGTGCCTGCCTCGGTGGTGCCCGACGCATTCAGCGCGCAAACCGGCGGCGCCTTCTACGACGGCTGGACCGGCGGCCACTTGAAGCTGTCGGCAAAGACACCGGGCACCGCGCTCACGTCTCGCGCGGCCGCTGACGCGCTCTGCAGCAACCAGCACGGTGCCGGCTATCGCATGGCCGAGTTTCACGACGGTGGCGGCGGCTGGGGCTTCATGGGCGTCGGACCGCTGCCCAACGACGCGGTCTTCTGGGTCGCGATCTCCGACCAGCCCGCCAATCCCTGGGACTTCGTCGCGCCCTGAACCACTGCGCCGTGACCCAGAAGCACCGCGCAGAGCGTGCTCACCGACGCGCCGTCTGGCCTGGCGGGTGAGCCGGTGCGGTTCTCTTGATACGCGCCACCCGGATCGGGACCGACGTCACCGCCCTCACGAAGCACGTCGATGTCGGCTGCGCGCTGTGCGGGTTGGCTTCGAGGTCTTTCGCGTCGTCACGGGTCTGGCGATGTCGACGATGGCGGCGGTGACGACGTCGCGCACGAAGCGGTGGCGGGCGTCGGTCGAGACGCGTGCGTGCCAGCACAGGCAGATGGGAAAGCGCGGTGTCGCGACGGGACAGGGCGTCTGGCGGAGCGACGGGCCAAGCACGCGCACGAGGTCGTGCGGCAATGTCGAGATGAGCGAGTCCGACGCGAGCAGCACCTGCACGGCGGCGCCAAAGCTCTGCACGGTCATCGCCACGCGGCGTTTGCGGCCGATGGCCTTGAGCTGGTCGTCGACGAAGCCCTCGTCGGTGCCGCCGGGCGAGACCAGCACGTGGTCGGCGGCGCAAAACGCGTCGAGGTCGAGGCGTCGTCGCCGGCTGGCGACGGTGACGAAGCGGCGCTCGTACAGGGGCTTCAAGACGAAGTCCGACAGGTCGGGCACGTAGCCGGCGATGTTCGGCACCAGGGCCACGTCGACTTCGCCGCGGCGGGCTTCGTCGACGGTCTTGAACGTCAGGCTGCGCAGACGCACGTCGAGCCCCGGGGCGCGCTCGCGCAAGCGCAGCAAGATCGCGCCGCCGGCAATGGCCTGCAGGTCGTCGCCCATCGACAGCGTCACCGCGCCCGTCGCGGTCGCCGGCGAAAACGCCAGCGGCGGCGCCAACACCGACGCCGCCTGCGACAACGCCGCCTGCGCGCGCGGCCACAACACATCGCCGCGGGTCGTGCGGCGCATGCCGCGGCCGACCTTGACGAGCAGCTCGTCGCCGGTGGCGTCGCGCAGACGCTGCAGCGTGCGGCTCATGGCCGGTTGGGTGATGCGCAGCTGGTGAGCGGCCAGCGACACGCTCTCGGTCTCGAGAAGTGCGGCGAGCGCCGGCAGCAGCGAAAGATTGGGGAGCTCCATCCATGCCTCCAGAGCATCTCTGTCATGCAACGCATGCATTCGACGCATGCCCCTGTGGTGCCTACGTTGGCTGCACACCGAATGAAACGGAGACCACATGAAGATCGCCGACCACACCGCGCAGCCCGCCCCCAAGAAGTTCGTCGTCGTCGGCGCCGGCCAGGTCGGCTCGGCGCTCGCGCGGCAGCTGACCGCGCGCGGCGATCGTGTCGTGGTCGTCAGCCGCACGCCGCTGGCGCTCCCAGCCGGCGCTGCGCACGTTGCCATCGACCTCACCGCCGACGGCGCCGCCGCGGCCCTCGGCGACGTCGTGGCCGGATGCTCCGGGGTCTTTCTCGCCGTCAACGCGCCGTACACGGCAAAGGCGTGGGCGGCGACGTTGCCGGTGATGCAGCAAGCGGTGGTCGCTGCGTGCGAGGGCGCCGGCGTTCGTCTGGTGGTGCTGGAAAATCTCTATGTGCACGGCCCGCACGTCGAGCCCTTGCGCGAAGACATGGCGTTTTCGAGCACGACCAGAAAGGGCGCCGTGCGTCGCGGGCTGACCGAGGCGCTCTTTGCGCGCAGCACGAAATGCGGCGGCACGCTGCAGGTGGCGAGCGTCCGCCCGCCCGACTTCTGGGGCCCGCAGCTGACGGCGGTGATGGTCAACCAGGCGGCCATCGACGCCCTCGTGCGCGACGGCAAAGCCGTCAGCGTCATCGGCGACGTCGACGCCTCCCACGCCCGCGCCTACGTCCCCGACGTCGCTGCCGCCATGATCGCCATCGCCGACTGCGACGACGCCGACGTCTGGGGCCGCGCCTGGCATCCGCCGGTTTTGCATGTGTCGACGCGCGCCCTGGTCACGGCGATCGCCGCGGCGGCCGGTGTGCCCGACCCGGGCGTGCGGCCCCTGCCCGCGTTCGCGCTCACGGCGCTCGGGCTGGTGGTGCCCGTGCTCCGCGAGCTCAAAGAGATGCTCTACCAGTGGGACCGTCCCTACCTGGTCGACGACAGCGCCTTTTGCGCGCGCTTTGGCCTCTCGGCGACATCGCTGCCCGACGGCGCCCGCGCCTGCGTCGCGGCCACGCAAACCGCTTCGACCCAGAAGACGAAGCGGGCGGCCTGAAGCTGTCTGCGGCGCTGTCTACGACGACGACGGCGCCTCCTTCTGGGCCGCCAGCGCCGGCGTCAGACGCAGCACGCGATCCCGCTGGTCGTCCATCAGCAGCGCCGACGGCGGCTGCTGGTGGACGGTGCTGGCCACGATGACGAGCGAGCGCTCGACCTTTTCGATGGGGTTCACGTTCTGCTGGATGACAGTCTCGAGCAGCGTCTTGTCGAAGCAGTGGGTGGCCGCGATGACGACGTGCAGACTGGCGTGCTCGAGGGGCAGCGCGCCGGACCGCGACAGGGCGTCGAGCAGATCAAAGGCCTTGCCTCGTTCGCCCCGCTGCTCGTGCGCCGCAAGCGTCGACGTCGTCGGCGTCGACAGCAGGCCCTTCTGCGACGAGCGCGACCAGAAGTCGCCCGGGTTGATGATGGTCGGACGCAGCGCGCTGTCTTCGTCGAGCTCCTCGAACTTCCGGTCGAGCTCGGCGGGGATGCGGGTGTAGTCGACGACGTCGCCGGCCGAGGCGGTCGCCGGCGCCTCTCCCCGCGTCGTCGTCGTCGTCGACGCTGTCGTCGTCGTCGCCGCCACCACCGGGGGCGGCGCGGCGACCGCGGGCGCCGACTGCATCGGTGCGGCCATCTGTGCCTGCGGCGGAGCCGACCGCCTTGCCGACGACGGCGCCGATCCCGAACGCATCATCGGCGACGGCGGCGGCGGCCCCGAGCCCGGCGTCGATGGCGGCGGCAGCGGCGGCGGCGACGGCTGCGGCGCACTGCGGTTCATCTCGGCGAGCCGAAAGGCCTCGCGCTCGCGGGCCTCGTCGACCTCCCGCTTCCTCGCGGTGTCGAGCAGCTCGAGCATCTTGTCGACGTGTGACGAGACGCGGGCCAGCTTGTGCTCCGGTGCTTCGCCTTCTGGGCCATCATACGAGAGCAGGTCGCTGGGGATTTGATGGTCGATGAACAAGCTCATGAGGTCTTGGGTCAGCTTGATCTCTTTCGTCAAGCTGTCGGGCGGCAATTTGAGCAAGGCCTCGAGCTGCGGCTTGATCTGGATGACGCAGACCGCAAACAGCGTGCTCTCGAGCTGCATCCCCCGAAACGCCTTTGCGAAGCGCTGCTGCTCGGGCGACAGGGACTCGATGGCGTCGCGGAACTCCCGGGGTGTCGGGATCTGCTCGAGCAGCAGGGGGATCTTCAAGAGATCCTTGTTCTGCACGATGACGCCGATCTTCGGCTCAAAGGTGTCGGCCGACGAGAGACGGCCCACCAGCAGGATGAAATTGCTGAACTGTCGTGCCCGCGCAATCAGCTGCAATGACAGCTGACCGGAGCCGCTGAACTGGTGCGAAACCCAGGTGTGCAAATAACGCTCGCCGCCGAAGCGGACGCGGGTGGCCGCGTCGAGGGCGAAGCTCATCGGGTGGGGCTGGTCGCCGCGGGCGGCGAGGGTGGAGATGGGCTCGGTCGACGGCGCGCCGTGCACGAGGTGGTGCGCGGCCTCGACGCTGATGACGCCCTCGGGGTCGTGGTCGGGGCGGCGGACGGCGTACGAGAACGGCAGCGGTCGGTATTGCGGCTGAAACAATTTGCGCGCGTGGAAGTCGATGTAGGCGGAGAAGTCGGCGGGCGTGAGCTGCTTGCCGATGGCGGCGATGAGCTGGTCGCGCAGCATCGCCTCGATGTGGTTCACGCCGTCGGCGTAGCGCTGGCACACCTCGGCGATGTGCAGCAGCTGGGTGAGCAGCAGGGCCTCGACCAGGGTGATGAGCGTCGCGTCGAGGGGAAAGACCTGGGCAAGAGCTGCGGCGCGCGCGTCGAGCGACCGCCGTTGCTCGGCGAGGAAAGCAACGGCGTGGACCGCCGAGCGGCCGCCGACATCTGCGCGCGCGGCGCCGTCGGGCCCGTGGGCCGCGGGGTCGGAGGCTTCAAAGACCGGGACGACGGGGACAAAGATGTCTCGGGCGTGGAGGGCTGAGAGGTCGCGGCCATGCTCCGGCTGCGCCGGAAAGATCTCGTGGACGAACCAGGCGTGGACGCGGTGGCACCAGCCGGCGAGGTCATCAAAGGCGGCGAGGGCGGCGTCGACCTCGGCGTTGCGGCGGGGCGTGTGGCAGCTCTTGGCCTGTCGATCGATGGAGCAGGCCGCGAGGAAGTCGGCGTCGAGCTGGTTCAGCAGCCAGGTGACGTTGACGTCGACGGGGGAGCGGGCGACGCGCTCGGGCCGCGGCGTGATCTTGGCGTTGGTCTTGATCTCGATGCGGCCGTTGCGCGAGGCGAGCAGCAGCGGCTTGTCGGGCTGGTTGCCCTCAAAGGCCGTGATCTCCCAGGCGACGTCGAAGGACCAGAAGTACTCCTTCACCGTCGAAACAATCTTCTCGGTGATCTGCTCGACGCCGCCGAACAGCGTCTTTTTCTCGATGACGTGCGAGGCCGACTCGACCTTGCGCGACTCCTCGCGCAAGAAGGTGCACGACTCGTGGGCCTCGAGGCGCAACGTGACCGAGCGCTTCTTCGACCACCCGACCATCTGCTTCTTGGCGTCGCCGGTGACGCCGAAGCGCGACAGCCCTTCAAAGACAGCGGCGACGGCGGTGCGCGAGAGAAGCTCGGCGAGCTGGTACTTGTCGTCGTAGCGGTGGGGGACGTCGGCGGGGAGCTGCGGGTTCTTTTCGTTGTCGAGGACCGTGCGGATGGTCTTCAGCGCCGCGTCGACGTCGGCGTGGAATTTCGCTGCGTTGTATTCGTCCATGGTGTTGCTCCGGGCCTCGGCGGCGACGCACCGTAACCCGGCCGGGCCCGCGGGCCGGCCCCGCACCAGGGCCGCTCGGGCCGGCGCGCTCCGCGGGCAACACGACAGTCATCGTGACCCGCCGGCGCTCACGAGCCCTTCTTGCAGGTGCCCGAGACGTCGACGAGCCCGCCGCTCTGATCAAGACGCCACACCGAGCCGCCGACGATGGTGCCCGCCTTGCCAATCGCCGTGGCCGTGAAGCCCGCGGCCGTGACGTCGGCGGAGACCGCGTAGTTGCTCTTGCCGCGCGCGGCGTACACGACACAGGGAGCGACGGCGCTCTTCCCGTTGTTGCCGTTGTTGCCGTTGTTCCCGTTGTTCCCGTTGCCGTTGCCGATGCCGATGCCGACGCTGATGCCGCCGATGCCGATGCCGATGCCGACGCCGTTGCCCTTGCCGTTGCCGTTGTTGCCGTTGTTGCCGTTGTTGCCGTTGTTCCCGTTGTTGCCATTGGCAGGCGCGGCGGAGCAGGAGGCGGCGACCTTGGTGTAGGCGTCGTGCTCGGCGCGGTGCTGCAGCTCGATGGCGAGGACGGCGCGCAGGGCTCCCATGGCTTCGGTCTGTCGAGCGCGACAGCTGTTGCGATCGACCCGCTGCACCGCGAGCCCGGCGAGGACGCCCACGATCGAGACGGCCATCATCACTTCGATGAGCGAGAAACCACGGCTCTTCGGACCTGCGCTGCGCACATCGACCTCCAGGAAAAATGCATTCCGGCCGGTCATCGGCGGGCGAAGCGCCGCCTGAAGGAGATCGAGGGGCCCGGAGAGCGGCGACCCCTCGCCGATCTGTCTCACCGACCGGCATCCACCCAGCGCAGTGAGACAGCGCACACGCGACCAAGGACATCGCAACACCCGATGGTGTGGCCTTGGGATGCGGAATCGATGCAGTCCTCGCCGCCGCAGCAGCGGAACCCGTGTGATTTATGTCTCGATCTGACCGCCAAACGGCCGGGAGCAATCTTGCGTGGTGTCTCAGTTCCACTAAGCTGCTCGCTGAACAACGGGTGGAGATCAACATGCTCAGGCACCTCGGCACGCTGCTCGGAACCGCACTGGTCGTCGTCACTCCCGCCCTGGGCCATGAGGGAGACACCCACGGCAGCGGCGGCGTCTATGTCCCACCACCGGTCGTTGAGCCGCCCGCGCACGCTGCGACCACTGTCTCGAAACATCACGAGCACGAAGTCTGGCTGGTGGACCAGTCGAACAATACGGGCACCACCTTTGGCGGGCGCATCCACATCTACGACGGCGGAGACCTGCGGTTGGACGCCGCCTCGGCCACGTCCGAGACCATTGATCTCGGTGGCGCCACCGCCGCCCTGTGCCGGGCCTCGACGGGCGCCAACCCCGTGCGGCCGCACATGCTCGTGTTCAACATCGCCAACACCCACGCCGCCTTGTCCTTCGTCGCCAGCGGCCACGTCGTCTTCTTTGACGCCGCCTCGCGGGCTCCGGTGGCCTGCTTCCGCACCGAGGTCGGCGCCGGCGGCGCGCGCCAGGCCCACGCCGTGTGGCCCACCCCCGACGACGCCTACCTGCTGGTCGCCAACCAGAACGGCAAGAAGTTCGAGCGCATCCGCACCGACTACGCCACCAACACCTTTGCCCAGGAGCCGGCGGCGACGTTGAACCTGGCCACCTGCACCACCCCCAACGGCCAGCCCTGCCAGGGTCCGTCGCGCCCCGACAACGCCCCCATCTGCCCGTTCGTGCCCGAGAGCGGCTTCCCCGCCTACCTGTCGATGCGCGGCGGCGGCATGCTGACCGTCGACCCGTACCAGACGCCGATGGCCATCATCGGTGAGTACGCCGCCGGCGTGATTCCCCGCGACGGCTGCGGCTTCGTCGAGGCCAAGGGCTTCGTCTACGGCAACGGCGGCGGCGGCAACCCGGCGAACCCCGATGGCTGGTTCCTCTACCGCCTGCCCGTCGGCGGCGCCGAGACCTACAACACCAGCAACCCGCCCAACTTTCCCGCCGTCGAGGTCATCGCCCACGACGAGCGCCTGCCCCGCGATGCCCACGGCGTCGCCAAGACCCACAACGAGAAGTACGTGTGGTTCTTCGACCGCGCCGCCAACGTCGTCGAGATCTACCGCAGCGACTCCGGCGCCTACGTCACCACCGTCAACCTGGTGTCGGAGTACTCCGCCGACCCCACCGTCGACCTGGCCGGCGAATCCCCCGACGGCAAATACGTCTACGCCGCCACCCGCGGGCCCCGGCCGCTCACCGGCGACCCCCATGCTTCGACCGGCGCGAACCCGGGCCTGATCGTCATCGAGGT
>JBKJNL010000959.1:0-4236 GCA_046593615.1 Myxococcota bacterium
CACGCGGAACGTCGCGTAGCCGACCTGCTCGTGGCGCGGATGGAAGCGAACAAAAATACGATAGGCGTCGGCGGCTTCGAGCCATTTCTCACGAGCGAAGTGGGTGTCAGCGAGGCGCAGCTCGGCCAGTACTGCGTATTTGCTGTACGGGTATTTGTTCTTCACGAGATCGAAATACTTGACGGCCTCAGACCACTTCTCTTTGGCAAAAGCGGCCTCGGCGGCCTCGTAGTTCTGGCGCGCGGTTTCTTTCTGGTCGATCGCGGTGTCCTGGACGTTGGTCTGGAACGCGCTGCAGGCGAGCAGCCCACCGCCGCTCGCGAGCAGCCCGGCGGTGACGATCAGGCGAGCAAAGACGCGCATGCCGGTGCGTTACCGAAGACCCCCAAAGTCGACCACCGGGTTCGCTCGACGCCCCAGACGCGGCTGCAAGCGGTCGCGCGGTGCGGGGCGGTCCGGATCGGCAGAAAGCGCAGGGCGGTGCGAGAGCGGGCCGTGGATCCCGCACAGGTGTGGTTCTGGGCGTGCGTTGGCACACTCTTGACGCGGCGTTCCTGAATCGCCGTCGGCTTCGCGCCGTCCCGGAGACACGAACCGACGACCCGCACGCACAGGGGGTCGATTGGTCGCAGGAGAGACTCCATGCAGCGAAAGCTCACCCGGTTTTTTTCGCACTTCGCCGAAGCGGCTGCGCGCGGACCGACGACCTTGATTCTCCCCGCGGCCACGATGTTGGCCCTGGCCACCGGTTGCGTCACCCGCACCGTGTACGTCGTCGACGACCGCGACCGCGCCGACGACCGGGTCAGCCAATCGGCCCCGCAAGACCCGGGACCTGCCGTGGCCCAGGGCGGCGGCGTCGCCTACGAAGACGACGCCGGCATCGTCGACGACAGCGACTTCTACGAGCCGCTCTCTCCCTACGGAAACTGGATCGCCTACCCTGGCTACGGCCGCGTCTGGCAGCCGTCGGTCACCGTCGTCGGCGCGGGCTTCCGCCCCTACACGCACGGCCACTGGGAGCACACCGAGTGGGGCTGGACCTGGGTCGACCACCACCCCTTTGGCTGGGCGACGGGCCACTACGGCCGCTGGCTGTACGACTCGAGCTACGGCTGGGTCTGGACCCCCGGCACCGTGTGGAGCCCGGCCTGGGTCACCTGGCGCACCGGCGGCGGCTACGTCGGCTGGGCGGCCATGCCTCCGGGCAGCATCTACGGCGGCAGCTACAGCGTCTACGACACCTCGTGGGTGTTCGTGAGCAACGGCAGCATGGGCGTGGCCTTCGTCGGCGGCGTCATCGTCACCGGCTCCGCCTACCGCACCTGCTACGCCAGCACCTACGACAGCCGCGGCACCTACGTCGTCTACGGCCGCTCCTACTACCGCGGCCCCGACTACGACGAGGTGCGCCGCAGCGGCCGCGTCATCCACCGCCCCCTGGCCGAGGTCGATCGCGACCGCCCCGTCTCGCGTCCGCCGTCGGGCACGGTCATCGCTCGCGGCCGTGACCGCGACCGCGACCCGACGCGGGGTGATGGCCGAAACGGCGGCCGCCGCGACGGCGACAGCGGCGGCACCTCCCGCCCCCGCGACGACGACAACGGCAGCAGCCGCAACGACGGACGCGACGGACGCGACGGCAACGATGGCCGCGACGGCAACGACGGACGCAACGGCAACGATGGCCGCGACGGCACCGGTGGCGACGCCCGCGGCCGCGACCCCCGAGACGGCAACGGCAACGGCCGCGACAACGACAACGGCCGCGGCAACGACAACGGCAACGGCCGCGACGACAACGGCAGCAGCCGCAACAATGGCCGCGACGGACGCGCCAACAGCCGCGACGACGTCATCGGGCCCCAGTCCGACGGCCGCGTGGCCGTGCCGGCCCAGGGCGACCGTGGCGTCGGCCTGACCGGCGACCCCGGTGTCGGCGGCAACGACCGCGGCGTCGACGGCCGTGACCGCGGCGTCGGCGGCAACGATCGCAACCCCGGCGTGTCTCCCGGTGGCGACCGCAGCGTGCCCCCCGGCGCCGGCCGCGCACCGGCCATCGGCAACCGCGACGACGACGGCACCGCGGTGGGCCGTGACGGCGGGCTGCCCGGCGTGCGCGACGACCTGCGCGGTGACCCCCGCGGCGACGACCTGCGCGACGACGACGGCCTCGTGACCCGCCCGCGCCCCCTCGACCCGCCCGCGGGCCGCGACGGCGGTGGCGTGCGCCTCCCCGACGAGCAGAAGCCGCAAAAGACCTACGTCGACGACCCCGGCCGCTTCCGCGACAACACCCGCGTGGGCCGGCCCGACGGCGGTCGCCCGCCTGGCAGCCGCGTGGCTCCCCCGCCGTCGCGCTCGGGGCCCCGCCCGACCGCCGACCGCGCCCCGCAGCCGACCCCTGGCGAGGTCAGCGCCGAGCCCACGCCGTCCTCGGCAACGGCAAAGAAAAAGGGCGACGGCAAGAAGACGACGTCGACGACGAGGAAGCGCCGCTGATCACGTCCGACAGCAACGAGCGACAGCAACGAGCGAAACGAAGAGAGCGCCCACCGGGGCGCTCTCTTTTGTGCGGCGCGATCAAAAGCCCGCGTTGACCGGGTGCGGGGCAACACGGCCCGACCGGCCCTGGAGCGGGTCAGCCCGGAGCAACCGGCTTCGCGCCGCGCAGGTGGTCGACGGCGCGGTCGAGGCCGTCGAGGGTCAGCTCGAACATCGGAAAGACCTGGCGGATGGCCTTGACCGTCGGCGCGTTCCAGATGCGCCGGGGCTCGGGGTTGAGCCAGGCCGACGCTTTGGCTTTTTCGGCGAAGCGCTTCAGGTGCTCGAGGCCCGTCGTCTTGGACCCGGCAAACGAAAAATACGAGCCGTCGTTGACCAATTCATGGGGCGACATCCAGGCGTCGCCGACAAAGACCACCGTCCAGGTGCGGTCGATGGTGGCGAGGACGTCTCTGGTGACGATGCCTTCGTAGCGCTCGATGTTGGTGTAGAGCTTTTCGTAGACACAGTTGTGAAAATAATAGCTCTTGAAAGCATTGAAGTGTGTCGCCTGGTGGGCCGCCGAAAACAGCTGCTCGGTCATCTGGGCAAAGGGGTCCATCGAGCCGCCCACGTCCATCAGCAGCAGCAGCTTCACGCGGTTCTTTTTGGGCGGCGCGAACACCAGCTCGATCTCGGCGTTCTTTGCCGACTTCTCGATGCTCTGGTCGACGTCGAGCTCTTCGGGTCCTTGGTCGCGGGCCAGCTTCCTGAGCTTGCGCAGGGCCACACCCATCTGCCGGGTGTCGAGCACGCGATCGCTGCGCAGGTTCTGGAACTTGCGCTCCAGCGCGTTGCCGACGGCGCTGCGGCCGCCTCCTTTGGCATCGCCCACCTTCAAGCCCGCGGGGTTCTGGCCGCCCTGGCCAAACGGCGAGGTGCCGCCGGTGCCGATGAAGCGGTTGCCGCCGTCGTGGCGCTTCTTCTGCTCTTGCATGCGCTTGTGGAATTCGGCGCGCAGGGTCTCGAGGTCCATGGCCTGCAGCAACGCTTTTTCGTCGTCGCTCAGCTCGCGCGGATCGATGGGCTGCTCGAGCCACTGCAGCAGCTCGTCGCTGACGTCGACCTTGCCTTCGACGCCCTGGAAGGCGACGGCAAAGGCCCGGTCGAACGCGTCGTACTGGGCCTCGCGCTTCACGAGCAGCGCGCGCGACAGGTTGTAGAACGAGCCCAGGTTGGCCCGCTCGAAGCCACGGCCCATCGCCGTGACCAGCGACAGCCACTCCGTCGGCGACACCGCGATGCCCTCGGCTCGCAGCTGATAAAAGAACGAGAGAAACATGGCGTTCTACGCTACATCTTCAAGCCGCGGGTCGTGCCGTCGCGCACGTTGACCAGCTGCTGCACGTCGGACTCCTTTTTCAGAAGCAGGCCGACAAAGGGGATGTCTTTTTCGAGCCGCTCGACGGGCACGCCGCTCTTTTGCAGCGCCGAGATCCAGTCGATGAGCTCGGACGTGCTCGGCCGCTTCTTGAGGTCGGGCTGCTTGCGCAGCCAATAGAAACGCGTCAGCACCGTCGACAAAAGCTTTTCTTCGAGCTGCGGGTGGTGCACGTTCACGATCTCGCGCATCTGCGATTCGTCAGGGAATGAAATATAGTGAAACACGCAGCGCCGCAAAAAGGCGTCGGGCAGCTCTTTCTCGTTGTTCGAGGTGATGATGACCACCGGCCGCTGCTTCGCGCTGTGGGT
>JBKJNL010001029.1:0-4374 GCA_046593615.1 Myxococcota bacterium
CGACAGCCCGCGGTAGGGGTTTACCCAGGCATGCAGCTCGACGTTGTTGGCGTGGGCGGTGTCGATGGCGACCTGCAGCGGATCGAAGCCGGGGTCGCGCCCCTGGGTGCCGGTGAGGAAGCGGCTCCAGGGCTCGAGGTCGCTGCGGTAGAGCGCGTCGCTCTCGGGCCGCACCTGGAAGAACACCGCGTTCACGCCGCGCGACGCGAGCGTGGTGATGAGCGTGCGCAGCTCGGCCTCTTTGACGGCGGCGGTGGCGCCGGCGCTCGAGGGCCAGTTGATGCCGTAGACCGTGGCCACCCAGGCCCCGCGCAGCTCGCGGCGGTGGCTGACGTCGACGACGGCGCCATCGACGGGGTCGGGCTCGGCCGGGTCGGTGGGGTCGGTCGGGTCCGTCGGGTCCGTCGGGTCGGGATCGACGGGGTCGGGCTCGTTTTGCGCGGGCTCGTCAGGCGTGTCGGGCACGGGGGCCGGGTCGGTGAAGACGACCTCGACCTGCTGGGGCTTCGAGCAGGCCGCTGTGAGGCCGGCGCCAAGAGCCGTGGACAGCAGCGCGACGACGGCCAGACGGCTGCTGCGGGGTCGATTCATGGGCGAAGCATGGGCGAAGCCCCGCCCCGGGGCCTCCGGCATCCGGAGGATGCTCAGGGCAGACGCGCAGCCGGTACCGCACCGCGGCCGCTTCGGGCCCAACCGGCGAACAGCAACCACAGCGCGACACCGATGGTGGCGTTGAGCGCCGTCGGAAAATGCGCGCCAGGCGAGACGAAGCCTTCGACGGTGCCGACGACGACGAAGCCGATGGTGGCAAAGGTCAACAGGCGCAGGCCGCGCTTGCCTTCTTCGCGCAGGGCCCGGGCCCGGGTGCGGCGGCCCGGGGCGAGGATGGCCCGGCCGAGGCACAGGCCGGCGGCGCCGGCGACGCAGATCATCGAGAGCTCGACGGGGCCGTGGGCGACGATGAAGCGGGCCAGCGTGGCCTGTGTGCCGAGCGCGGTGGCGTAGCCGAACACGGCACCAAGGCTGAGCCCGTTCCACACCAGGCCGATCAGGGTGGCGACGCCGCCGAGCGCGCCGAGGGCAAAGACGCGCAGGCCGACGCCGACGTTGTTGAGGATGATGGTGAGGCTGGTGCTGCCGTAGCTCTGGTCGCGCTCGATGGCGTCGGTCCAGCTGGCGCCTTCTTCGATCATGTGGGCGAGGTCGTCGCCAACGAGGGCGCGGGCGACGTCGGCGTCGGAGAACGAGATCGCGAAGCCGAGCGCCGCCGACAACAGCAGCACGGCGGCGGCGCGTCCGACGTTGTGCCGCTCGGCCCAGACGGCGCCGGGCACGTCGACGGCGAGGTAGTGGCGCAAGCGACCGAGGCGCGGCCCCGGGCTCATGCGCCGGCGGCGCTCGAGGTCGAGCAAGGCCAGCGACAGGGCCTCGAGGTGGCGCGCGGGCAGGCCGCGGCGGGTGGCCAGCATCAGCTCCGACGACGCCTGGCGGCTGGCGGCGTCGACGACGTCGGCGTCGACGCGGCCTTCGCCGAGCCCGTGCAGCGCCGCGCGCAAGGCGTCTTCGACATCGACCAGACGGCGCAGGCGCGCGGCCATGCCGCTGTCGGCGGCGGCGAGGGCGACGACGCCGCGGGCCAGCGTCTGCCGCGCGCCCAGGCCCGGATCACCGGCGTCCCACGGCGTCAAGCGGCCGAGGACCCGCCGGCACGGGACCTCGGCGGGGGCGGCGTCGACGCCGGCGGTGCGGGCGACGACGTCGACGGCGGCGGCGACGGCGGCGTCGTTCCAGGCGGGCGGCTGCACGTCCGCTGGTCCAGGGCCAGCGGCGCGCACCACGAGCTCCCAGGGGCGCACGCCGCGCGAGCGCTCGCTGACGACGACGGTGCCGGCGACGAGGTCGCCGAGCCGCCGCGTGCCGGTGAAGAACAAGGTGATGGCGCCGACGCCGTAGCCGAAGGGCAGCATGTCGACGAGGCGCAGCAGGTTGCGCAGCAGCGACGTCACCAGGTCGGGGCTGCGGCCGCGGCCGTCGACAACGCGCAGGCGGGCCAGGGCTTTGCCGGGCGTGCGGCCGGCAAAGGCGAGGTCGAAAAAGATGTCGTAGCCGACGACGCCGACGACGAAGCCGACGACGATGACGATGACGAAGAAGCGGGAGCCGTCGCGGACGTCGGCCTCGAGGTCGCCGCGGCCCCACACCGTGTAGAGAGCGAACAGCGCGATGGCGGTCAGAACGAGCAGCAGCGCGTCGACGAGGGTGGCGATGGCCCGCTCGCCGATGCCCGCCAGCGGCAGCGTCAACGGCACGCGCTCTGGCGTCATCACCTGCGCTGAAGGATCGCGGGCGCTCATGGGCTCAGGCTAGCCCGACGACCGACCGCGACGACCTGGTTCGGCAGCGGATCACTTGCGGTGACGTCGACGACGGTTACATCAAGGAATGTGGTTTCGAGGCACTTGGCACTTCGGTGACGAGAGCCGCTCGAGCTGCTCCCACCTGCGTGCGGTTACCCCCTCCCGCCGACGCAGGTGGGTTTTTCTTTTTCAGCCCTGAGATCCATTCGATTGGTGAAGTTGCGGCTCGGGCGGCTTCACCGTCAGGTCTTCTTGTCCGGATAGGCGACCTTGAAGTTCTCGTCTGAACCGGGGATGCGCTCTTCGAGCTTGGTGAACCCGAGGCCGCTGACGTCACCGACGGCGTCCATGGCGGCGCGCGTGATGAGGATCTCGCGGGCCTTTGCCGTGTCTTCGCCGAGCTTGCTGGCCGCGTTCACCTGGTTGCCGTAGACGTCGTTGTCGCCGATGCGCAGGATCGGGCCGTAACCAATGCCGACGCACAACAGCACCTTGGTCTCGGGCGACCGCTTGAGGTTCACCTCTTCGAGCAGGTGCTGCATCTCGATCGCGCACTGCAGCGCCGACGAGGCCCGGCGGAAGATCAACATCAGGCTGTCGGCTTCTTGCTTGATCAAAATGCCATCGTGTTTGGCGATGACCGGCTCAAGCATGATCTTGTGCTCGTAGATGACCTGCAAGAAATGCAGGATGCCAAATGCCTGAACCTGGCGCGAGAAGCCGGAGAGGTCGGTGAACATCACCGCCCAGGTTTCACCGAAGAGATCCCAGATCTTCCGGTCGATGGCCGCCGTCGCGGTCGGCTCGCCGTTGTGCGCGGCACGCTCGGCGACGAGCGACCACAAACGTTCTTCACTGCACTTGAGCTGCTCTCTGGACATGACGATCACGCTACCCCGCCTTTCCTGCCCTGTTCACGTTCCTGCCCTCGTCGTCGCGCCCGCAGCGCCGGCCGCCGGCCTCAGCGCTCCGCATTCGGCAGCTTGTCGACCCCGCCGTGCGGGGCGACGACAGCGTCGGACCAGGTGATGCGGCCGTCGGCGGCCAGCGAGGCCCGGGCCCGCACCGCCAACGGCACCTCAAGGGCCGCGGCCAGCAACGACGCCGGCAGCGCGAGCTCGGAGGTTCGCCGCGTGAGGCACGACGACAACACCGGCGACACCAGGCCGTCGACCACGATGACGGCGGGGGTGCCGACCGGCAGCTCGACGGCGAGGGCAAAGGGGCCGCCCAGCGATGGGTCCCAGCGCAGCGCCTCTTGCGCGCACTGCTCGACGACGACGACGGCGGCGGCCGCGACCTCGCTGGCCGCAAACGGCGGACCGTCGACGCTCGGCGGCGGGATGGGCTCGGTGCCGCCATCGGGCGAGGCCGAGTAGAGCGCGCCGGCATCGACGAACGCGGGCTCCTCGTCGGACTCGACAAAGGTGCCGCCGTCGCCCGCGACGAGGGGCGGGCCGGCGTCGACGAACGGCAGCTCTTGCACGGGCATGACCGAGCCGTCGGCGGTGGCGCGGGCGACAAAGGCGAGGGCGACGATGAACAGCCCGCTCGACAGCGCGATGGCCAGCAACGTCGGAATCGGCCGCAGGTTGAGCGGCGACGGCGGCGCGCGGCGGGTCTCGAGCAAGGCCATCAGCGCCCTGCCCGGCCGGGCGCGACGGGCACGACAGGCACGATGACGGCGACGTTGCCGGCGAATTCGACGTCGACGGCGCCGGCGCGCACGAGCTTGATGAAGTCCTGGCGACCGAGTCGATCGGGGTCGCCGACGACGACGGTGGAGCCGCGGCCGACGGCCTCGAGCACGCGGCGCGCGCAGGCCCCGGCCAGCTGCGGCTCGTAGAGCAGGTCGGCGATGACGACGACGTCGGCGGCGGGCAGCGGGGCGGCGCCGCAGACGTCGAACAAGCCGGTGGTGACGCGGTGGGCGACCTCTTGCTCACGCGCTCCTTCGTGGACGGCGTGCAGCACGTGGTCGTCGACGTCGGTGCAGTGCACCGTGGCCCCGCCCATG
>JBKJNL010000008.1:0-4681 GCA_046593615.1 Myxococcota bacterium
GCCGGCAAGCTGCAGGCGATGCCGGCCCGCTACGTCACCGACGACGCCCGCTTCACCGTCATCCGCCCGCTCATCGACTGCGCCGAAAAAGACATCCGCGTGTTTGCCGCCGAGCGCGCCTATCCGATCCTGCCGTGCAACCTGTGCGGCTCCCAAGACGGCCTCAAGCGCGACGCCATGAACGTGCTGCTCGAGACCCTCGAGAAGACCATCCCCGATGTCCGCGCCGTCATGCACCACGCCATCAGCAACGTGCGGCCCACCCACCTGCTCGACGTCGACGTCGCCGCCGCCTGGGAGGCCCGCCCCGCGGCGCTGCGCCCCAAAGAAATCAAGGACGCCGGCACCCGCCGCATGACCGGCGAAATCACGTCTTCGTCAGCGGGCTCGTCGCCTGATTCGTCGGTGGGCTCGTTCGAGGCCGAGCTGTCGTCGGAGCCATCAGAGCAGACGTCGACGCCGTCGCCTGCCCGGCGCGTGCCCCTCACCCGACGCGGCGCGTTGCCGATCGTGGCCGACGGCACAGGGGGACTGGGCAGCGACGAGCTGTGAGCTAACCTCACGCCATGAAGCGTTTCGTCGTCGTCGCCGCTGTCTCCGCCCTCGGTTTGTCGTCGTCGTCGTGCGGCAAGCCTGCAGAGGCACCGACCGGCATCGAAGACCTGACCCGCTTCATCTGGGATCGCTTCGACGCGCCCGACGACGCCGGCCTGCGCGCGACGCAAGAGCTCGAGATTCAGGAGGCGATGGCGAACCTCGACGCGGAACTCGCCAACCTCGAGACGCCGCTCACCGTCGACACGCCGTTCAAAAACGTGCTCGAAGACCTCGATGAGGAGCGCGTCGCCTCGCTCGAAGGGATGGCCGAGCGCACCGACAAGATGAGCCTCGCCCAGGGCCTTGTCATTGCCGACGTCATCACGGGCTGCACGCTGGAGCAGCTCGAGAACCTCACGCTCGCGACGAACTCCGAAGAGATCCACCCTGGCGTGTATGAGTCGTACTCGAAGGTGTTCGATGACGACGACCAGGTCCAGGCCTTTGACGACGGCGAGGTCGACACGCTTGCCTGGCGCACGACCTACGGCGCCCAGCCGGTGCCGGGGAGCGCCTACGAAGCCACGACCCGCATCGGCTACCGCCGTGTGAAGCCGAACGAGAACGCCCAGTTCGGCGACGTCCTGATCTCACGCGTCCACCTGCCCGAGCCGGCCGTGTTCTCGGAGGGCGCCGACAGCTCCTTTTTCGATCTCGACTTCCAGTTCGAAACATATCATGAGCGTGACGATCAGATCATCCATTTCTATCCAATGTGGCGTCGCATGAAGCTCGGCATTGTCGACTCGAGCCAAGACGCGTTCATCACATTCTCCCTCGACAACATGGTCGAGTGGGACAAGCAGCTCGAGAAGTCGTGCGCCGAAGGATTCGCCGACTGACATGGGTTTGATGAGACGAAAAGAGAGCGACCAAAGGGTCGCTCTTCTTTCTTTTTGTCAGTGACAGGGGACCTCAGACCACCGGGCCGCCCGAAGGAACGCGCACGCTCGAGCCGATGTCGCGCCTGACCTGCATGCCGTCGAACGACAGCTGGTCGACTGCTTTGTAGACGCGGTCGAGGGCGACATCGAAGGTGGGGCCGCAGGCGGTGACCGCGACGACGCGGCCGCCGTCGACGACGAAACCAAAGGCGCCGCGGGCGACGCCGGCGCAATAGACGCGGGCGCCGACCTGCCGCTCGGCGGCAAAGATGCCGGCGATGGGGCCACCCTTCTCGGGGTTCTCGGGGTAGCCGGGGGCGGCGACGACGACGGTGGCTGCCTTTTGCGTCGGGGTGAAGCGCAGGCCCTTTGGCAGCGGTTCGTGCTGGGCGATGCGCAACAACAGCGGGACGAGGTCGACGTCGAGGGCGGTGAGCAGCACCTCGGCTTCGGGGTCGCCGAAGCGCACGTTGTACTCGAGCAACGTCGGCACGCCGTCGTCGACCATGAGGCCGGCAAACAGCACGCCGCGGAACGTCACGCCGCGCGACTTCATCTCCTTCAGCGTCGGCACAAAGAAGCGCTGGCGCAGGTCTTCGAGAAAGGCCGCGCTGACGCCCTCGTCGTCGCCGAGGGGGCCGACCGCGCCCATGCCGCCGGTGTTGGGGCCGTCGTCGCCGTCGAGCAGCCGCTTGTGGTCGCGGGCCGCGCCGAGGATGACGGCGTCGTCGCCGTCGCACAGCGCGAACACCGAGAGCTCGTCGCCCTGGAGGCGGCGCTCGACGACGACCACGCGGGAGGCGTCGCCGTAGCGCGGGGCCGAGGCGCCGTCGCCCGTGCCGTCACCGGTAAAAGCGCGCACCTCACGGCGGGCCTGCTCGACGTCGTCGCAGACGACCACGCCCTTGCCGGCGCACAGGCCGTCGGCTTTGACGACGACGAGGCCTTTGTGGGCGGTGATAAAGGCGTCGGCGTCGGCGAGGTTTCTGGCCACGACGAAGTCGGCGGTGGGGACGCCGGCTGCGTTCACGACGTCTTTCATGAATGCCTTGCTGCTCTCGAGGCCGGCAGCGCCGGCGTTGGGGCCGAAGCACGGCACGCCCCAGGTGGTGCAGGCGTCGACGACGCCCTGGTCGATGAAGCTCTCGGGACCGACGACGACGAGGTCAGGCTGCTCTTCGACGATGACGCTCATGACGCCGTCGCGGTCGCCGCCGGCGCGGCACCGGTAGAAGCGGGCGATGCCGGCGTTGCCGGGGACGACGACGACCTCGCGGTCGGGCAGCGCGGTGTCGCCGGCGCCGCACGACAAGCGCCAGGCCAGGGCGTGCTCGCGGGCACCGGATCCGACGACGACGATCTTCATGGGCTGCTCCTGGGTCGCGTCTCGCAAGCTGAGAGACGCGGTGTGTTTCGCTCCCCGTGCCGCCCGCCGTCAATCGCAGCCCCGGCGTCGTCGCCCGCGAGCACCGGTCAGTCTTCGAGAGGAAGATCAAAGGCGCGCACCGCGGTGCCACCCCGGCCGTCGCGCAGCACCACCCAGCCGTGCACGACGCCGTCAGCGGGCAACGGGTCTCCCTCTTCGCCAGTCGGCGCGGTGAATTCGGTCGCGGGCTCGCGGATGTCGCCGTCGACGGGCGGACAGGCGATGCCGCGCTCGTCGAACACCCGCGTGATGACGGTCTCGTCGAGGGTGACCTCGATGCGCAGCGCGCCGGCGCTGACGTACCAGTTGAACAGGGGAATCTCGCAGCGGTCTTCGCGGGTGAAGCGCGACAGCAGATCGTCGACGTCGAGGGCCTTGAGGCTCTCGGGATCGGTGACGTCGATCCCCTGCAGGTCGGCCTTGAGCGAGCCGTAGGCCTGCAGCGAGCGCTCGTCGATCAGCGGCTGAAAGAAGTAGGTGCCGCCCTTCTTCACCGACGTCACCGTCGGCCCGTCGCGCTGGCCTTCGTGGATCGTGACCGCGGTGAGCAGCGGGTTGCTGTTGGCTTCGAGCACGCCGTCTTTGTTCACGCGCACGTCGAGATCGGTCAGGCGCTCGTCGACGGTGCCGAGGGCGAAGGGCAGATAGACCGGCTCGCGCTTGAAGGCCTCGATGCGCCCGCCGTCGGCGCCGCCGTCGCCGCCGTCACCGGGCGTCGGTTGCATGCTGAGGCCGACGACGCGCCAGTAGCCGAGCAGCGCGCCGAGCAGCTTCTCAGGCGGCGCCTCCGGCGGCGGCGCGCCCTCTGCGGGGCCGTCTGCGGGAATCGTCAGCTCGCCGAACAGGTCGGCGGGGACGACGTCGACGAAGGGGACGCCGGTGCCGATGTCCCGCCGCAGCGACGGCTTCTCGCACTGGCTGAAGTCGCCGAGGGCGTCGCTGTCTTCGTCGGGGCAGCGCCACCAGGTGGCGTCGTAACCCCCTCCGTCTGCGGCGGGGCCCTCAACGAGGGTGCCCTCGGGCGCGACCACGGTGGGCGTGAGCGTGACCTCGACGCCGGGGGTGGCCTCGGGCGGCTCGGCGACGATGGCGATGACCCGCGGGGCGGTGATCAACGAAGCCGGCGCAAACTCGGGCGCGCAGCCTGCGCCTGCCCCGATCGCACCGATCGCACCGATGCCGACGGCCCTGCAGATGAGGAATCGCACGCGGGCGACGACGACGAAGCGCATGAGCGGGCCTTAGCATTCGTCGTCGAGCGCGAATAGCCTCGTGGCATGTCCCCCTGGGAGCTCGCCGTCATTGTCGTCACGACGCTGGGCATCGCGCTCCACGTGACCACCGTGCTCGCAGGCCGCCTGCACCAGCGGTCGCTGTCGACGCTGACGCCGGCCCCGTTGGCCGAGCCGCTGCTGGTCATTGTGCCCGCGCGCAACGAGGCCACGCGGCTGGGTCCGACGCTCGACGGGCTGCTGGCCGATCCATCGCCGCACCTGCAAGTCGTCGTCGTCGACGACCGCTCCAGCGACGGCACCGCCGAGCTGGTGCGGGCGCGCGCGGCCGTCCCCGGCGAAACCCGCTTGCAGCTGCTGGTGCTCGACGACGACCCGCCGCCGGGCATGTTTGGCAAGCCGCGCGCGCTGCAGCGGGCCCTCGACCGATCCGTCGCCGGCCCCTCGATCACCTGCCCCGTCACAGGCGTCGTCGCCGTCGTCGACGCCGACGTCGTCGTCGTCGCCGGACTGCTCGGTGGCCTCGTGGCCGCGCTGCGATC
>JBKJNL010000195.1:0-5529 GCA_046593615.1 Myxococcota bacterium
GCGCAAACCACGCAGGCCGGGCAGCTCGACGAACGACGACGACGGGACATCCAGGCTCATGGGGATCCTTTCAGCTTCTCAAAAGAAAACGACGCGCGACATTCCGCCTGGGGGCGGTCACTTGCGCGGTGACACCAGCAGCTCGACGGCGACGCCGAAGTGATCGGAGGGCTCGACGACGACGTCGCCAAAGGTCTCCTTTTCGGTGAACACCAGCGCGCTCTTCGTGGCCACGATGCGGCCCTCGGGGTCGTGGCCAAAGACGTGGTCGAGGCGCGCCGGGTACTCGGTGCCCGCGTACTGCGCGAAGTAGAGCGAGTTGCAGTCGGTGGCCGTGAAGGTCGTCGCCGGCGTCGACGCGCACCAGCTCGCGTCGGCGCCCGGGATCTCGAGAGCGGTGTCGGCGTCGTTCACGACGGTGTCGCCGAGGGTGACGTCGGCGGTGGCCAGGTTCGCCGGGCGGCCCATGATCGCCAGGTCGACCAGCTCGCCGTAGGTCAAGAGAACAGGATACGACAGCGTGTTGTGGAACCAGGAGCTCTGTGTGCTGCCATCGGGCACGTTCCACTCGGATTTCTTGTAGTAGGGGCCGGAGTTGAAGTCGCCGCCGGCGAGGACGAGCTCGTCGTTGCCGTCGTCGCTGGCGGCCGTGCGCATGGCGATGCCGAGCTCGCGGGCCTGCTTCATACGACCGAGCCAATTCTCGGGAAAGGCTTGCATGTGTGTATCAAAGACGCGCACGCGACCGATGTCGGGATGGGTAAAGGCCACCGACATCCAGCCGCGCTGGATGCCCGGACCGGGGAAGTATTCGGTGCCGTTTTGCGAGGCGTAGGCGGCGAAGTCGACGTCGGTGCTGCTGCCGCCGGCGATGGCCTGGTCGCGGATGAAGACCGCCAGGCCGTCGTTGTGGCCGTCGCGGTCCTGGACAAAGGCTTGGTAGCCGTGCTGCGCGGCGGTGCTCGTGAATTCCTTGACGTCTTCATCGAGCCAGAGCTCCTGCAGCAAGATGACGTCGTCACCGCGGCCGAAGATCAAGCCCGGGGTCACGCGGCGGCGGACCTCGAGGTCGGGGGTCTCGGCGTAGGGGATGAAGCCGAGCACGTTCACGTCGAGCAGGGCGACGTTGTAGCTGAGCACCGTCAGCGGGAAGCGGCCGGCGCGGTCGGCGTCGTCGTCGAGGGTGTTGGTGGCGGTCAACAGCGCCGTGGGGTCGGGCTTGTCGGCAAAGGTCAGGCCTTCGCCAAGCTCGAACATCTGGCGGAAGGTCAGGTCGGCGCCGCCGTCGATGGCCTCTTTCAGATGGCCCGTGGGGCCGCTCTCACCGATCTTGAAGTCGTCGGTCTCGTCACCGCCGAGGGCGACGTCGCCGTAGTTGCAACCGGCAGCCGAGAGCGCGCCGACGACCGAGACCGACAAGGCACGAGCGGAAAAAACAGATGAGCGCATGGTTGGCTTATGCCACGTCGAGCGCCCGCCCGCGCTGGCCTGCTTGCCTGCTCGCTTGCGGGCTTGCTTGCGGGCTTGCTTGCGTGCGTCGCTGCTGGTCTAGGCTGGCGTGCCGACCGTGCTCCGCCGATGACGGTGTGCGCGGGCTCGACGACGACGACGACAGCGGGGGCGCACGATGTCCGCAGCACCAGACGATGCATCCGCCGGCGATGGATCCGCCGGGGGGTCGACCGACGGTGGCCTCGGGCCCCGACGCGATCACAAGCAGTTTCCCTGCGAGAGCTGTGGCGCGCCGCTGACGTTTTCGATCGGCGCCCAGCGCCTCAAGTGCGGGCATTGCGGCTTCGAAAAAGCGCTGACCTTTGGCGACGGCGACCGCAGCGCCGGCGACGTCGCCGTCCACGAAAACGCCCTCGCCGACGGCCTGGCGTTGCAGGCCAGGCGCCGCTCCACCGCGGCACCCCGCGCAGCACAGCAAGAGGTCTCGTGCAGCGCCTGCGGCGCCGTCGTCGTGTTCGACGGTTCGCTGACGTCGTCGGCCTGCGCGTACTGCGACACGCCGCTGCAGCTGAAGAATGCCCACACCAGCGAGCACCCGATCCCCGTCGACGGCCTGTGCACGTTTGTCGTCGAGAAGCAGCAGGCGCAGCAGGAATTGCGGCGGTGGGTCGGCGGTCGCTGGTTCGCGCCCGGGGCGTTCACGAAGCGCGGCGTCGACGGCAAATTCGACGGCGTCTACATGCCCTTCTTCACGTTCGACGCGATGACCTTTACGCGCTTCACCGGGCAGCGCGGCGACGCCCACTGGGTCGAGGTCGGCAGCGGCGACAACAAGCGGCGCGAGCGGCGGGTCGACTGGAGCCCGGCGGGAGGATCGTTCCAGCGCTTCTTTGACGACGTGTGCGTGCCCGCCTTGCGCTCGTTGCCGGCACCGCTGTTGCGCGGGCTCGAGCCGTGGCCGACGGCGAAGCTCATCCCGTTCACCGACCACGCGCTGGCCGGCAAGCGCGCCCACACCTACGAGCTCGAGCTCGACGCCTGCTTCGAGCTGGGTCGTCAGCGCATCACCGAAGAGCTGACCAGCGACGTCAAGCAGCGCATCGGCGGCGACGAGCAACGCATCCACAGCCAAGACACCCAGCTGAGCGCGCTGACCTACAAGCACGTGCTGTTGCCGGTGTGGATCCTGGCCTACCGCTACGGCGACCGCCCCTACCGCGTCGTCGTCAACGCCGTCACCGGCCAGGTGCACGGCGAGCGCCCGTGGAGCGCGCCGAAGATCATCGCGGCCGTGATCGCCGCGTTGATCCTCCTCGTCATCCTGGTGAAACTCGGCAATCAGCCCTAGATGAGCTGGAACCGTGACGCTGGGGTCGTGAGGTTGCGGGGCGGCAAAGACAAGGCGATCCGCCGCCGTCACCCGTGGATTTTTTCCGGCGCCATCGATTTCGTGAAGGGTGATTCCGCAAAGGGCACAGACGGCACGGGCAGCCCGGGCCTCGGCGCGGTCGTCGTCGTCGAAGACGCCCGCGGCGACGTCATCGGCCGCGCCAGCTACTCACCGACCTCGCAGATCCGCTGCCGCATGCTGACCTTCGACGCCGCCACCGTCGTCGACGACAGCTGGGTCGCCGGCCGGGTAAAGGCGGCCATCGACCTCAGAAAGCAGCTCGTGCTCGACGACCGCCCCGGTGAAGGGCACACGACGTCGGCGCGGCTGTTGTTCGGCGAAGGCGACGGCCTGCCCGGCGTCATCTGCGACCTCTACGACGACACCGCGGTCATCCAATGCCAGTCCGCCGGCGCCGAGGTCATGCGCGACGTCGTCGTCGCCGCCGTCTCCGAGCAGGTGAAGCTGGCCCGCTTTTATGAGCGCAGCGACGCCGACATCCGCCGCCTCGAGGGCCTCGAGCCGCGCAAAGGCCTCTTGCAAGGCAAGCCCCTGCCAACGGGCGGGTCTGGCGGGGCAGGCCTGGTGCAGATGAAAGAGCGCGGCCTCGTCTTCAACGTCGACGTCGACAACGGCCACAAGACCGGCTTCTACCTCGACCAGCGCGACAGCCGGCAGCAGCTCCGAGACGTCGCCCGCGGCAAGCGCATCTTGAATTGCTTTTGCTACACCGGCGGCTTCTCGATCGCCGGCCTGCAGGGCGGGGCGACATCGGTGGTCTCGGTCGACACCTCGCAGCCGGCCCTCGAGCTCGGCCAGAAAAACGCCCTCGACAACGGCTTCGCAGACGACGTCCACGACTGGCTGCGCGGCGACTGCTTCGACGTCTTGCGCGGCCTCTACGACGACGGCGACCGCTTCGACATCGTCGTGCTCGACCCGCCCAAGTTCGCCAGCAAGGCCGAGCACAAAGACCGCGCCGCCCGCGGCTACAAAGACCTCATGATCCGCGGCCTGAAGTTGCTGCGCCCGACGAGCGAAGGCGGCGGCCTGCTGTTCACGTTTTCGTGCAGCGGCGCCATCGACCGCGAGTTCTTCAAACAGATCGCGGCCCAGGCCAGCCTCGAGGCCCAGCGCCCGGCCCGCATCGTCGCCGAGCTCGGCCACGCCAAATGTCACCCGGTGCTGACGTCGTTCCCCGAGGGCGAATACCTGAAGGGCCTGCTGCTCGCGGTGTGAGCGTCAGGCGACGCAGGCCCGCGCGACGAGGGCGCCCACGACGGCGCCGGCGATGACGAGGGCGGCCAGCGTCCACGGCGGCCACGAGGCAGCACCCCCTGCTGCTCGGTGAGGAACCCGGGCAAAGAACTCATCCTCGGGACCGAGCCACGTCTGCAGCTCCGGCCGCGGCGACGGCAACGTCGGCAACGTCGACAGCGTCGTCGCCGGCGCGCGCTTGCGCTCCAGCAACACCGGCTCGGCCGGCGTCGGATTCGCCGCGGTCGCCATGGTCATCGGCGGCGTCGACACCAGTGCCGTCGGCGCCGCCAGCGCCGTCGATGCCGGCGCAGTCGTCGTCGCCAGGGCCGCTGCCAGCGTCGTCGCCGTCGAAGTCGCAGCCGCCGTGTTCGTCGTCGTCGTGTTCGTCGTCGTGTTCGTCGTCGGCGCCGCCGGCTGCGGCGGCCGGGTGACCCGCTCGTCGAGCCACGAGCGGTCGGCGGTGGTCACCGGACCCGACGGCTCGCGGGCTTCGACAACGCCCCGCCCGGCGCTCTCGAGGTCGGCGCTTTCGAGGTCGGCGCGCTCGAGGGCGCCTTGCTGCAGCAGGCGCTCGACGACGCGCACGGTGAGGGGCGCAGGCAGGGGCGACTCGGCGAGCAGCGTGCGCAGATCGCGGGTGCCGTCGAGCAGGCGCACCACGCGCTTGACGTCTTCGGGGACGCCGGCCAGCACGCCCTTCAGGGCCGCGAAGCGCACGGCCCAGATGCGGCCGAAGCCACCGGCCCGCCCCGCCAGGCGCTCGAGCTCCTGGTGGTGGGCGTCGAAGTTTTCGAGCAGATCGCGGGGGCTGCCGACCCCCTCGCCGACGATCGCGGAGCCCGGCGGCACCGGCCGGCTGCGCACCCCGCGGCGCTTGACGAGCAACAGGCGAAACAGGGCGTCCTGGCCGGAAAACGGCCCGGCGCTGACGGACCGCACAGCCAGGCCGTCGACGATGATCCGGGCCGGGAACGGGCCGAGCGCGAGCTCGTGCAAGACCGGCGCGTTGCCCGTCTCGGTGGCTTCCAGAAGCGCGCGCAACATGGGGCGCACGGTCGCCGCTGCCGCCGGCAGAAGCAAGATCCGACGTCGAGGGAGCCCCAGATCGGGGCCCCGGCGGCAAACGAGCCAAAGCCGGGGCCTCCGTGATATTTCCGACGAGCTCTCTTCCTGGTGCAGTCCGGTTTTGACGCGTCGCATTGGCGGCGCACCGGTTCCAGCAGCACGCGTCAGTCAGTCAGCCAGTCAGTCAGCCAGCCAGCCTCTCGGAGCCCCATGAGCATCCCCAGCGTCCGCGGCAACACGACCATCCCCAACGTCAACACGACGGTCCCTGCTGGCAGCAGCGGCACGGTGAACGGCCCCGCGCCCACCGGCAACGTCGGCAACGTCGGCAACGTCGGCAATGTCGGCGCAGGGCCCGCAAC
>JBKJNL010000201.1:0-16846 GCA_046593615.1 Myxococcota bacterium
CGGTCTTGCGATAGCCCGTGAAAAAACCGTCGATCGGCACGACGCGCCGCACGGTCTGGCCCTGCGCCAACGACGACAGCTCGCACCAGGCCCCGAGCGCGAGCAGCACCGGGGCCATGTCGGAGATGGGGCTCGCGGTGACGATGTTGCCGGCCAGGGTCGCGCGGTTTTTGATCTGGCGAGAGGCAAACACCCGCAGCATTCGCACCACAGGTGAAAATGCATCATCGCCGCGCAATGCCAGCTCGAGATCGGCGAGGGTGACGGCACCACCGACAATCCAGCTGTCAAGCAAATCGGTCGGTTCAGGCCCGTCAATCATGATCGGAATCACCGCCGATCCATCACCGCGGTGGATGGTGGAAAGCTCCAACACGCCGGCGGTGTCGACCAGCAGCGGGAAGCGCGCGCTGCGTTTGCGCAACAGCACGCCGAGCTCGGTGGCCCCGCCGATGAGCAGCGCTCGTTCTTTGTGCTCGCTCTTGAGCGCCAACAGCGCCGCCAGCGTGGTCGGGCGCACGAAGCGCGACGGGGCCCCCTGTTGCGACGACGTGACGTCGACGACGGCGTTGCTCGAGGCCTCGGCGGCGCCGCTCATGAGAGGCGCGCGCTTGACCGCGCGCTGGACCGCGCCGAGCTGCACGAGGTCGTGGTCGACGACGCCGGTGTCTCTGCAGTGGAGCGCCTGGGCCATGGCATCGCGGATCGGGCGGTAGCCGGTGCAGCGGCACAGGTTGCCGCAGAGCTGGTCGGCGACGGCGGCGGAGTCGTTCTTGTCGAGGTCGGGGCGCTCAAAGGCCTCGAACATCGAGGTCACGAAGCCCGGCGTGCAGTAGCCACACTGCGAGCCGTGGTGCTTCACCATCGCCGCCTGCACGGGGTGCAAGCCGGGGCCGCCGTCGACGCCGTGGCCGTTTGCGTTCGCGGCGTGGCCGTTTGCGCTCGCGGCGTGGCCGTCCACGCCGTCGAGCTGCGGCAGGGCCAGCCCCTCGGCGGTGACCACCTCGCGGCCCAGCAGCAGGCCGAGCGGGGCGATGCACGACGTCATCGAGCGCCAGGCCCCACCCCGCTGCCGCCCATCGAGGGCGCCGGGCGCGGGAGCCCGCTCGGCGACGGCGACCGAGCAGGCGCCGCAGTCGCCTTCGGCGCAGCCCTCTTTGGTGCCGGTCTTGCCGGTGGCGCGCAGCCACTGCGAGAGAGTCGTGGTGTTGGGGTCGAAGCGGGAGACGTCGACGTCGACGACGACGCCATTGACGACGATGGCTGGCATGGGCGGAAGGTACCAAGTCTCTCGGCGGGTGGGGCCGCGGTCGGGAATTGTGCGCAGCATCGGAGAGCCGTTTCGGCCCCGTCAGCCGCAGAAAAGCCGTCGAACCGGGGTCGCCGGTGGCTCGGATACCTCGAGCAGGCCCGCGCCCTGGCCGCGGCTGCGATCCGCGAGCCTGCGCCGACCGAGCAGTCGGAGCCACGAGCCGCACCCGTCAGACAGCAGCCAACTGAACAGCCCGCGAGCCACCATCCGCCCGCCTGCAGACACGACGGACCGCCCGCAGAGGGTCAGCAAGCCCTGTCGCCTGATGTGGGTGAATCGGTGGCGCTGTTGCCTTTCCTGTTGACGGCTGATCGGCGCTTCTGCGCTGGTTCATCCCACCGCCACCCAACGCGTTCGCTCGTTTCTCGAGGAGATGCGCCGGGCCCGGCCGCCTGGTCAGGTCATTCTACAGCTTGTTGATCTTGCGATCATGGGCAACCGACCCAGCAGCAAGACGTCACTTTCTTAGAAATGTCGCCTCCGCACGGCGCGCCGAGTCGGTTCACCTGGATCCGATTGACGACGTGGATCGGGGAACAGCGGGTTGAATTCTTCGCCCACTGTCGCGTCGAGGTCGCGGCCAATCTGTCGCGCAGCGTGGCTCGCCAGATTGCGCCGCGGCGACGACGTTGGCCGGGACCTTGCGATGGCTCCGGTGCCGGTCGTTGCCACGGTGGGGCTCCGCGCATCGAAAAGGACGTCACCATGTTCAAGCACCTCTCCCTCGTCGCCGCTGCCAGCGTCGCCCTCGTCTCTGGCTGCGGCCCAGGTCCTTCCTCGTCGATGACCTCCGCGAAGCCGAGCGTCGGCCTGGCGCTCTTGAGCAACACCGACAGCGCGTCACAGGTGCACCTCGTGCTCGTCTCGCGGGACACCAACCGCCGTGAAGAGCGCAACTTCCTGGTCGAAGGGCACGCCACGATCGACCTCGAGCTTGAGGTCGACGAGGGCGAGCAGTTGCTTGAGCTGGAGTCGAGCGACGAAGAAGGAGGTGTGACCGGCAACGCCCGCGCCAACTTCGACGTCGACGACGACGACCACGTGAACCTGACCATCACCCTCGACGCCATGCTGGCGGGCGAAGACGAGGACGGCGACGGCAGCGTGGACGTCGCGGCTGACGCCAACGTTGAGGGCGACGTTGAGGGCGACGAGACCGACGTCGACGCCGCCGTCGACGCCAGCGCCAGCGCCAGCAGCGACGATGAAGACGACGAGACCGATGTCGACGCCGCGGTCGATGCCAGCGCCAGCGCCAGCACCGATGAAGACGACGAAGACGAGACCGACGTCGACGCTGCCGTCGACGCCAGCGCCAGCGCCAGCAGCGACGAAGACGAGACCGACGTCGACGCTGCCGTCGACTCCAGCGCCAGCGCCAGCAACGACGAGGAAGACGACGAAACCGAAGTCGACGCCGCCGTCGACGCCAGCGCCGGCGCCAGCAGCGATGAAGATGGCAACGCAAGCGACGTCGGTGCCGCGGTCGACGCCAGCGCCACCGCCGAGAGCGACGACGGCGACGACAGCGCCAGCATCGACATCGGCATCACGGTCGAGGCCTCGTCGGAGAGCAGCGACGGCGACGAAGAAGACGGCGAAAGCGACGAAGACGACGCAGAAGACGACGGCCTCCTCGGCTGGATCTTCTGAGCCGAAGCAGCACGGCACGCGGGCCGGGACCAGGGTCCCGGCCCTTTTCGTCGTGCTGCACTTGACTCTCGAGGTCGCGCTGCCGACCGTGGGCCCATGAGCAGCGCGACGACGAGCGACACCATGGATGAGGCCACGTTCCAGACCCTGGCCCAGGGCGTGATTGGCCGCGTCACCGCGGCCCTCGATCGCCAGGATCCCGACGTCGTCGAGTGCGTGCCCGAAGCCGACGTCGTCAAGGTGAGCTTCCCGAGCGGTCAGCCCTTCGTGCTCAACAAGCAGCGCCCGGTCAAAGAGATCTGGCTCGCCGCCGATCGTCAGGCCTGGCACTTCCGCTTCGACGGCACCGCCTGGCAAGACAAGCGCAGCGGCGACGAGCTGCTGTCGACGTTGAACAAGCTGGTGAAAGACCGCGCTGGCGTCGACCTCGGGCTCGTCTAGCTGCTCTCGCGTCTGCGATTCCGCCGCCCCACCGAGGCGTCAGCGACCGCGGGCCTTTTCGACCGCGGTGCACTCCTTGGAGTCGGCCGCCAGCTGGCAGACGCATTCGTCGGCGTCGTCTTGCTCGCTGCCTGAGCTCACGCGGCCGAGCTCGTAGAACAGCGTGTGGTTCAGGGGGTCTTTGCGGATGCCCTGGCGCAGGCGGTCGAGGATCTTCGAGGGCGCTGCACCGTCGCGCTTCAAGGCCCGGGCGTCGTCGAGGTGGGCTGCGGCCTCGGCCTGCTCCTGGGGGGTGACAGCGCGCTCGGCGCACAGGGCCGGCCGCGACTGCAGCGGCGCCGGGTCGAGGCTGGCGGCGGTTTCGACGGCGGGCGCAGGCTTCGGCGCCGACGGCGCCAGCAGCAGGGCCATCAACACGCCGACGACGAGGCCCCCGCCAAAGGTGGCGGCGAGCAAGACCCGGCGCGGCGGCAGGACCACTGTGCGACCCCCGGGCAGGGCCACGGTGCGCGGCGGGCCGCCCAGCGCCGACAGCGCCCCCGACGACGCCCCAAAAGACGTGGCGGGCGTCGCTCGCGCCGGCCGATCGTCATCGTCGTTGAGCATGGTCGGGCCATCGAGGTGCGCGGTGTTGCGCGGGGCCCGGTTGATGGCGGCGCTGTCGCGGGTGCGATCGTCCCAGGCCGCCGATGACGACGACGATGACGAAGAAGCAGAAGAAGACGCGACCTCGTCGTCGCCGACCGGCTCGAGCTCGATGCGCTTCTTTTTCCGCGGGCGACCGGCGGGGGGCTCGGGCGGCATCTGGAAGATCGCCGTGGACTCGGTGCGGGCCACGGGCAACGACGACAGCGGCGCCGACGACGATGACGACGACGCGGCAGGCGCCGGCCGACGGCCCGAGCGCTCGTGGTGCTCTTCTTCCATCGCCCGCAGGTTGAACATCACCGTGGACTCGGTCTGGGCCACGGGCAGCGCATCGCCGATGTCGATTTTCGGCGCGGGCTGCTTGAAGGTGCCGGTTGCTCGCCGCTCGACCTCGCCGAGCATGGCCGCGGCGATGGCTTCGATGGAGCTGGCGTCGCCGCCAGCGACGTCGGCCAGACGGCTCGGGTCACCGTCGGGCAGGCTCTGGATGTCGACGGCGTCGGCCTCGGGCATCGAGCCGTTGTGGCTGTGGTTGCCCGAGTTGATGAACGCGCTCGAGCGATCCGACGTGCGCTCGACGAGGGGATCGTTGTCGGCTTCTTCGGGCGGCTGCAGCACCGGCACCCGTCCGGCGTGCTCGGTGAGGGCGTCGGCCATCGCCGTGCCGTCGACGTAGCGGCGCGTCGGATCGCGCTCGAGGCTGCGGGCCACGGCGCGCTTGAGCCCCTCGGGGAGGTTCTGCACCGCGAGCATGCGCTGCACGGGATCGTTGCCGTTGGCCGACGCCAACAGCGCGCCAGCGTCGACGGCCTGCCGCAGCGGCCGGTTCTGGGTGATCACGTAGAAGAGCGCGCCGAGGGCAAAGACGTCGGTCTGCGGGCCGACGGCGTCGCCGAGGATCTGCTCGGGCGCCAGGTAGTTGGGCGTGCCCACCAGCTGATCGCGGCGCGTGATCTGGGTGCTGCCCTCGATCTTGGCGATGCCGAAGTCACCGATTTTGACGCGTCCATCGACGGACAAAAAGATGTTTGCCGGCTTGACATCGCGGTGGATGATGCCCTGCGCGTGGGCCTCACCGAGCCCCGCGGCGACCTGCATGACGACGGCAGCGGCCTCGCCGGCGTTCAAGGCCCCGCGCTCCTGCACCAACGCAGCAAGCGTGGTGCCTTCGACATATTCCATCGTATAAAAAAGAAGCCAGCCCAGGTCGGCGTCGTCGCACTCGCCGGCGTCGAACACGTGCACCACGTTTTCGTGGTTCACCTGCGTCAAGGCCCGCACCTCGCGCACGAAGCGCTCGCGGCGCTGGTTGCGGCTCTTTTCGCCCGAACCGAGCTGGGCCACCGACGTCGTCTTCAAGGCCACCAGCCGGCCGGTGTTTTCGTCGGTGGCGACGTAGACGACCCCCATGCCACCCCGCCCGAGCTCTTTCTCGATGCGATAGCGCCCGAGCATCTTTGTGCCGGCGCGGGCTGTGGGGTGTCGACTCATCGGGCGAATCGTCGCAAACGTGGTCCCGCGAACGCAAACCGCCGCTCGCGACGGTCACGCCGTCACGCCACCGCCCGGCAATGGGCCCAGCAAAGGACCGCGCATGTCTTCCGCTCCTCCCGAGAATCCCCCGAAGCCGGCCCAGCCCCAGATCCAGATCCAGATCCCGCCAGAGGTGCAGAATGGTGCCTACGCCAACCTGACTTTCGTGTCACACACAGAGACCGAGTTCGTCTTCGATTTCGTGTATGTGCTGCCCCACGAGCCCCGCGGGGTCGTGCGCTCCCGCGTCATTGCGTCGCCGAAGCAGGCCAAGCGCTTGATGGCGGCCTTGCAAGACAACGTCTCGCGCTTCGAGCAACGCTATGGCCTGGTTGATGGCACGCCGGAGAAACAACCGATCCATTGAAGTTCCCAGAACGAAGCGCGCCCGGCTGACCACTCCGCGGCCGCTCGGGCGCGGATCGCTCGTCAGGATCGCGATGGCCGGACACGACGGGCCCGCCGGCGGACACACGCCCGCGGACACGTGGTCCGGCCCTTCTTTTTGCGAGCGCGGCCTCTGCCTTCGCCTCACCCTTCTGAGGTGAGCCCGAAGATCGTCAGGGGCTCGTCGCGTCCCCGCACCGGCACCCGGCCCACCTCGACGAGACCGAAGCGCTCTTTCACGAGCTGTGCGGTTGCCTCTGACAACAGCGTGCGGCGGTGGTGCTCTTTGGTGAGCGATTCGAGCCGCGAGCCGACGTTCACGGTGTCGCCGATGACCGTGTACTGCATGCGCCGCGGCGAGCCGATGTTGCCGGCGACCAGCTCGCCGGTGTGCACGCCGATGCCGATCTTGATCTCGGCCTGCCCGCGGGCCACGCGCGCGGTGTTGATGGTCGAGAGCCGCTGTCCCATGGCGACGGCGCAGGCGACGGCGGCGGCGGCGTCGTCTTTGGGATCACCGGCGCTGACCGGCGCGCCAAAGACGGCCATCACGGCGTCGCCGATGAATTTGTCGAGGACGCCGCCGTGCTCGATCACGCAGTCGACCATGGCCTCGAGGTACTCGTTCAAGAACGCGACGACCTCTTGCGGCTGCAGCTTCTCGCTCATGTGTGTGAAGCCGCGGATGTCCGAGAACAGCACCGTCGCCGTCTTGAGCTCGCCGCCGAGGGCCACGCGCCCGGCGAGGATCTCGTCGACGACCTGCTGGGTGACGTAGCGGCCGAAGCTCTCCTTGAGCTGCTCGCGCTGGCGCAGACCCTCGACCATGCGGTTGAAGTCCGACGCCAGCACGCCGAACGTGTCGAGGCCAAAGACGATGGCCTGCACCGAGAGGTCACCGGCGCGCACGGCCTCCATGCGGCCCGCGAGGTGGCCGACGCTCCACGAGATTGCGCGCAAGATGCTGAACAGGTGGTGCATCACGAGGACGGCAATCATGGTGCCGAGCACCACCCACTTGCCGACGCCCGGCTCGCCGGGCTCGCGCAGCAGCGTGTAGAGCGCCGCCGGCCAGGCAATGGCGAGGACAGCGACGAGCCGGGTGAGGTGCTGAAAGACAAACGTGTGCGGCACCGTGCCGTCGGGGCCGGCGAGGTGATCGAGGCGCCCGCCGGCGAGCAGCAGGGGCGACACCTCGTTCCGCACCAGGCCGGCCATCACATACGACTGGGCCGAGGCGCTGATGAAGCCGATCGACGCCGCGCCGACGCCGAAGTCAAAGACGGTGTGGGCGAGGATGTCGACGCGGCTGGCGACGACGGCGAACACGACGGCAAAGGCCAGGTTCACGAGCCACACGACCCAGAAGACGCGCCCCGGCAGTTGCAGGGCCACGAGGATGTCCGCCGAGGGCAACGCCGTCGGCGCCACACCGGCGTCGAGGCCACTCTGCAGACGCGCGAGAGGTCGCCCGGCCCACCAGGCCACCGGCGCGCTGACGACCGTGGCGATGGCCTGGCCGATCACGCAGACCGCCGCCAACGACTGTCCGAGCTCGCCGGGGTGGTGCAGCGCGAGAAACAGCGCGAACCCTCCGGTGATCAACGAGCCGATGACGACCATGCGGCCCCAGACCCCCAGCCAGCTCGGCAGGTGCGTCGGCGTTCCCTGGCGTTGCAGCCACGTCGGCGGCTCGGGGACGAACCCTTTTTTTTTGTGCGGGGTCGCGGCGGCGCCAACAGCGCCAACAGCAACGGCAGGCGGAGGAACAGAAGCAGGAACAGGAACAGGAGCAGGCGCGGTCGTCATCGGGCCGCGGCCGGGTTCTCGCCGACGATCTCGCCGTTTTCCCAGAGGTAGAAGCCGCGGCCGCTCTTCTTGCCGGTGTGGCCCAGCTTGACGAGCCGCTTCAACAGGCGCGGCGCGCGAAAGCCGTCGGTGCCGAGCTCGTCGTGCAAGCCCTCGGTGATGTTGAGCCGGACGTCGAGCCCCACGAGGTCCGACAACGCCAACGGCCCCATCGGGTGCCCGTAGCCGAGCTTCATGGCCTGGTCGATGTCGGCGGCTTTGGCGACGCCTTCTTCGAGCATGCGCATCGCTTCATTGCCAAGGCAGATGCCCAGGCGCGAGGTCGCGAAGCCCGGCGCGTCGTTGACGACGATGGCGGTCTTGCCGAGCCGCTGCGCCAGATCGAGGGCCCGCGCCAACGTCGACGGCGACGTCATCGGCCCCTTCACGACCTCGAGCAGCTTCATGATGTGCACAGGGTTGAAGAAGTGCAGGCCGACGACGTCTTCAGGCCGTCTGGTGGCGCTGGCGATCTCGGTGATCGACAGCGACGACGTGTTGCTCGCCAACAGAGCCCCAGCGGGCATGGCGGCGTCGGCGTCGGCGAACAGCTTCTTTTTCCACTCCATCTTTTCGGGGATGGCTTCGACGAGGAGGTCGGCCTTGCCGAGCGGCGTCGTCGGCTGATCGCTGGTGCGCAGCCGCATCATCGTCGCCTGCAGTTGCTCGCTCGTGACCTTGCCGCGCTTCACGCCCTGCTCGAGGTTCTCCTGGATCTTGTTGAAGCCGACCCGACACAGGTCGAGGTGGGTGTCACACAGCCAGGTCTCGATGCCGGCAAAGGCCAGGACCTGGGCGATGCCGTGGCCCATGGTTCCGGCGCCGACGACGACGGCGCGCTCGATTGTCTTCATGCTCGCTGCTCTCTGTGGGGGACCGGGTCAGGGCTCTCTGGACACTCTTTGGAAACGGCGTCGGCAGCAAGACACGGGGCCCTCGACGACGACGACGGCGGAGCATATCTCCTCGCCATGGCCCGTGATGCTTCGCGCGCAAACGAAGACGTCGAAGAGCAACGGCGCGACGGCCTGCGCTGGCTCGCCGGGTTGCGCTGGTGGGCCCTGACCGGGGCCATGATCGGCGTGCTCGTGGCCCTGGCCTTGTCGTGGCGCTTCGTGTCGACGCCGGCCGTGGTCGCTGGCCTCGTCATCATGGTGGCCGTCAACGGCGTGCTCTTGTGGCGGACGCGCCGCGAGCTGTCGGTCGGGCGCAACGAGCTGTTGCTGCACGCCACCGTCGACCTGGGACTGCTGACCTGGCTGCTGGCCTGGGCCGGCGGCGTGCGAAACCCGCTGTCGGTGGCCTTTTCTTTTCACGTCGTGCTGGGCGCCCTGTTGAACGGCCGGCGCGGGGCGCTGTTTTCGTCGGGGGCCAGCCTCGTCTGCCTCGGGCTGTTGTGGATCCTCGAGCTGGCCGACGCGCTGCCGGTGCCGCCCCTGCACGATCCACCCGCGCTCTTGTGGGCGCTGGCGCTGGGGCTGCTCGTCGTCGGCCTCGGCTATCTGGCCCTCGAGGTCGCCGAGCGCCAGGCCGCCGAGCGCGAGCGCACGCGCGCCGGCCAGGAAGACGCCGAACGAGCCCTCGATCTGCTGTTGGCGATGCTGACGGCGCTCAAGGTCGGCGTCGACGTTGAAGACGCCGACGGCCGCACCATCGTCGAGAACGACGCTGGCCTGTCGGGGCCGCAGACCGCCTCGGCGCGCGAGCGGGCCAAGGTCCGCCTCGACGACGAACAGAGCGATCGCGTGACCGAGCGCTACACGGTCTCGCCCGAGCCCGCGCTCCCAGGCGCCGTCGACGGCGGCGGTGGCGGTGGCGGGGGCGGCGGCGGCGGCGCCGGCGGCGAAGGTGGCCGCGACCGCGTCGTCGAGCTCATCGCCCTGCGCCCCAAGCACCCGCGCGTCTCGCGGGCCTATCTCACCGTCGATCGCACCGAGGGCCTGCTCGTCGAGCAGCGCCACATCATGCTCGAGCGCCTGGCCACGCTCGGCCGGGCGATGCAGGGCGTCGCCCATGAGCTGAACACGCCGCTGACGACGATGCAGACGCTGGCCAAAGACCTCCAGGCCGCCCTCACCGACGTCGACCTCAAGCCCGCGGTGCGCGCCGACGTCGACGAATCGCTGACGTTGCTCATCGAGGAGACCCGGCGCTGCCGCTCGCTGACGCAGTCGCTGTTGCAGACCGCCAACGACGGCCGACGGGTGCGGGGCATGCGCCTGCCGCTGGCCGAGGTCGCGCGCAAAGCCGTTCGGCTGGTGGGTGCCGAGAAGCAAGCCGTGCTGCTCGACGACGACTCCCTGCAAGAGGCCCTCGGCGACGGTGGCATGGTCGACGCCGACCGCGTGCTGCAAATCTTGATGAACCTGATCCAGAACGCGCTGGCGGCCACCGAAGGGCTGCGCGACGACGGCAAAGGACCGCGCGTCGTCGTCTCCGCCGCCGCCATCGGCCCAAACGTGCAGGTGGCCGTGCAGGATCGCGGACCCGGCCTGCCCGCCGTCGTGCGGGCCCGCTTGTTCGAGCCCTTCGTCACCACAAAGGCCGAAGGCACCGGGCTCGGGCTCTACACGAGCCAACAACTCGCCCGAGACCTCGGCGGCTCGTTGCTCGTGCACGACGTCGGCGCCCGCGCCGACGACGAAGCCCACGAAGGCCTCGACCGCGAGGCTGCCGATCGGCCCACCGGCACCCGCGCCGTGCTGACCCTGCCGCGCGCACCGTCAGCGCCGTCGACACCGCCAGCGTCGTGAGCGCCGTCGACAACACCGTCAGCGTCCTGACGATCGCGGGCGCGAACACGCACCGCCGTCGCACGCTCGCCGCCCGGGACCAGGCGGCCGACGAAAGAAAATCGTTCGTTGCGCCGTCGACGTGGCCTGTCGGTCGCTACGTTGAAACCATGACTGCATCGGGACCGCCGGGAGCGACATGATCCGCCGACTCCTCCTCGTCGAAGACGATGCTGACGAGCTGCTCGTGCTCGGCCGCGGCCTGCGCCGCGCCGGCTTTGAGACCCTGCTCGCCGGCAACGGGCGCGAAGCCCTGGCCCTGGCCCGCCTGCACAAGCCCGAAGCCGTGCTCATCGACGTCGGCCTCCCCGACGTCGACGGCTACGAGCTGGCCCGCTGCCTGCGCGCCGACGCCGGTCTGGCCGGTGCCTGGCTCGTCGCTGTCACCGGGCTGGGCTCGTCGGCCAGCCGCGAGCGCTCGCAGCAGGCAGGCTTCGATCGACACTGGGCCAAGCCCGTGAACCTGAACGAGCTCGCCGTGTTCCTCGAGAAGCTCGAGCCCGGCGGCTCGGCAGCCACGTCGGGCTCGTCGCCGAGAGCCGCCGAGAGCCGCTGACGAGCTGCCCCAGAGCCCCAGGACCGCTGCGGGCAGCTCGCCGTCAGCCGTCGCCCTCAGCCGGCGCGCAGGCGCTTGCGGGCTTCCATCAAAGCAAAGCCGAGCAGGTTCAAGCCGCGCCACTTGCGGGGGTCCGAGGCGCGCGGATCGTCCTTGGCGAAGCCGATGCCCCAGATGGCGTCGTCGGGGCTGGCCTCGACCAGCACGCTCTCTCCCGTGGCATCCAGGAACTTTCCAAGCGCGGGGTTCTGCTTGAATTTTGCAATGGAGCCCCGCAGCACCACGTCGACGCGCTGCTTCTCCCAGGCGTCGCGGTCGAAGCCCTTGGTGCCTCGACCGATGCGCTTGGCTTCGCCGGCGGTGACCGCCGCGAGGATGGCTTTTTCGGCGTCGGCGTCGCCAAAGACGCGGGCCTTTTGCACCATCATGAAATGTTCGGCAGTCGGGTAGCTCACCTTCTCTTCGGTGAACGGCGCGGGGTACCACTGCGACAGGCACGCGGCGTCGACGACGCCCGTCTCTTTGGGCGTGTGGCCCCAGAAAAAGACGTAGTCGAGCTGCTCGCCCGCGGCGGCGCGGCGGGCAAGGTCTTCTTTGGTGATCAACGGCATCGGGGATCCTCGGTGTCAGGGTCGACGTCGGTGTCGACAAAGAAGGGCAGGCTGCCGCAACCGCTGTTGGTCAGGCAGGCGTAATCGAAAGCGGCGGACCCGGCGTGGCAGGCGATGCAGCTGCCGCCGACGTTGCCGAGCTCGGTGGTGCCGCGCTGCTGGATGACGGTCTGGCCGTCGGCGTCGGCGGCAAGGATCAAGAATTCCCAGTCGCCGGTCTCGGGCGAGAAGCCGCGGCCGCGCTTCACGCTGGCCTCGCCGGGAAACAGCTGCAGCACCGTGCCCACCGGGTATTCGCCCAGGGCCTTGCTGCGCGCGTGCTCGGCCGCGACCAGCTGGTGGCCCAGCGGGTTCCACAGTCGGGAGTTGCCGACCTTTTCCCAGCGGGCATCGCCCAGGCACGCGAAGTCGTCGTCGACGAGGAACAGGTCTTCGCCGCCGCCGTCGTAGGTGTTCTCCCACTGCTGCCGGCCGGACGGTTCCCCGCACGATGACAGCAGCAACGACAGCGACCCCGCCGCCAACGCCACCAGCGGACCGATCTTCCAGCTCACCACGCACGACCTCGAGACCGCAGACGCAACAGGAGACGCACAGCAGAGGCAACAAGAACATGGGCCACAGCCGCAGCCTCGCGCCTTTTTCGACGGGGGCTCAGGCGACGTTGCGGTCGTCGACCACGCCGGCCTGCAGGATGGGCAGAAGCAGCGTGTCGGCCGAATGTGTGAGGCCCGTGAGCGCAGCCGCGAACTGGGGATACCCGAAGCCCTCGGAGGGCAGCTCGACGTTGATGAACGCGTCGCCGTCGTCGTCGAGCCCGAGCTTCACCAGGCTGGCTTGCTGGTTGGCGCAGGCCAGCAGCTTCAAGGCGACGGGGCCGAAGCCGGAGTCGGGGGCCTTGATGAACGGGTTGATGGTGAAGACCACCCAGTGCTCGGTGACGCGCACCAGGGCGACAAAGGCAGCGTTCTTGCCGCGGAAGCTGGTGCGAAACGTGTCGTCGTCGAGCCGGTCGAAGCTCCAGCCGTAGCGACGGAAGAAGCGCGCGACCTCGGCGGCCGACGTGTGGTCGGGCTCTTCGGGCAGGGTCACGACCGCACCGCCGGATGACAGGTCACATCACACCAAGCCGGTCTTTGAGGTCGTCGACGTCGCCTTCGACAGCGGCGTCGATGCGCGCCTTCCACTCATCGGCGTAGTGGGCCAGCGCGGTGAGGGCGTCGGAAAAGTGCGTGTACGCAAAGGCGTCGGCCGGCATCTCGACCGACAGGCAGATGTCTTGGTCGTCGTCGATGCCGAGCTTGGCGAGGTTGAGCTCGTGGTTGGCGGCCAGCAGCGCCCGCAACAGCACCGGGCCGGGGTGGGTCTCGACGTCGCGCGGCACGTAGGGGCTGATCAAGAACACGACGAGGGAGTCGCTGACCTTGACCCAGATGTCCCACGAGCCGGCGTCACCCGCGAAGCCCGTGCGAAAAACCAGCGGCTCGCGGCGCTCATAGCGCCAGCCGTACAGATCGAAATAGCCCGGAAGCTCGTCGGCAACCACGTCGGCACTGTAGCGACGTCGTCGTCGTCAACTCAAGCCTTGTGTGTGTGTGTGTGGTGCGTCGAGGACATCCGCCCGCGCCTCTGCCGATCGCTGACGCTCTTGCGCAAGAGCGCGACGAGCTTCCGCCGAGGAAGCACGGCAACCCGCGCTCTTCACAGCTCTGACGCGGTCCCCGACGAGACCTCACCCCCCCAACCCCCTCTCCACCGGCGCTCGCGGACTCGCTGTGGAGAGGGGGAGGGGAATACGACTGGGTGGGGCCTGCCACACGCGGCGAATTCGGTTGCAAACCCGACGTCGTTGCGGCGTCGCTCTGCCCGGTGGCGCGTGGCGCGTGGCCCGATGGCGCGTGGCCCGATGGCGCGGGGCGCGGTGGCCCGATGGCCCGATGCCGCGATGCCGCGATGGCCCCATGGCGGGCAGGACGATGATCGTCGCGGGACGTCTGCCATGCGGATCCGCCACACGCGGCAAGCCCGCTCGACGGCTATTCTCCTCCCCCTCTCCACAGCGAGTCCGCGAGCGCCGGTGGAGAGGGGGTCGGGGGGGTGAGGTCTCGCGCCGGCGACCGAGCCTCGGTGTTCACAGAGCCCGCCCACGACCCCAGCAAGCTCGTCGTCGTCACCAGCAAGCTCGTCGTCGTCACCGGCAAGCTCGTCGTCGTCACCGGGGCCTCGTCAGGCATCGGCCGGGCCACCGCCCGGCGCTTGCCAGCGAGGGCCAACGAGGGCTGGCGCGCCGGCGCCAGCTAGCGCCCCAGCTAGCGGACCACCTTGATGTTGAAGGTCGGACCCTTGAGCGCGCCGTAGAGGCGGATCCACAGCATCAGGTAGGCCTCGGTGCCGCGGCTCTGGGTGATGTCGCCGAGGTCGATGACATCGCGCCAGCCGAAGGGCTTGAGGAACTCGCCGACGACGCGCTCTTTGGCCGCAGCGTCGTTGCCGCAGATGAACATCGTGTGCTCGCCCGGCAGGCCGCCGGCATCGACCATCAACTGGCAGTTCACTGTGTTGAGCGTCTTGACGATCGTCGCCTTTGGGTTCTCGCGCTGCAGCACCTCGCCCAGCGAGTCGTTGTTGGAGACGAACAGCGTCGGCGGCATGCCCTTGCTGAAGTCGAGCGGGTTCGTGACGTCGATGACGACTTTGCCGTCGAGGGCGGCGCCGGCGGCCTTGAGCACCGCCGATGAGGCGTCACCCTTGACGCACAAAAAGGCGGTCTCGCAAAAGGCGGCGGCTTCGGCGAACGTGCCGATTGAGGCCCGGGCGGCGTTGTCACCTTGCCCCGTCGACCACTTGAGCGCGGCCTCGTTGTTGGCGCTGCGTGAGCCCATCTTCACGTCGTGGCCGAGGGAGACGAGCTTGCTGGCGATGGCTTCGCCGACCATGCCGGTGCCGAACACTGCGATCTTCATGAGGTGCTCCTGGGGTGATGGTGCGGCCGTCTGACGGACCGCAGACCTGAGATGGAGGCTACGCCGGACCGTTGCGCAGGTGGTGCACCGCCGCCGTCGTCTGGCGGTGACACTTTGTGTCTTGGCAGTTGATAATCGGCCATGGCCAACGCCGCTGACCTGCTGCCGTACATCCCGTCGTTCGTCGCCGTCTGCGAAGAAAAGAGCTTTCGAAAGGCCGCCGCCAAACTGGGCGTGACGCCGGCGGCGGTGTCAAAGGCCGTGCTGCGTCTCGAGGCCGAGCTCGGCACCCGCCTGCTTGAGCGCACCACGCGCCACGTCGGCATCACCCGGCCCGGCGCGCTTGTGTGGCAGCGCTTTCAGGGCGCGCTGCTGGAGCTGAACGCCGCCCGGGCTGTCGTCGACCGCGACAAGACCGAGCCCCAGGGCGAGCTCGTGCTGCACGTCTCACCGGTGCTGTGCGCACCGGTCATGACCGCCGTGGCATCGCTGTTGGCGCGCCACCCGCTGCTGCGGCCGCGGGTGCAGTTCAGCGACAAGCACGCGCGGCCCGCCGAAGACGACGTCGACGTGGCCATCCGCCTCGGCGACGTCGGCGACGATCGCCTGGTGGCCCGGCCCCTCGCCACGCTGCCGTTTGTCATCGTCGCCTCGCCGGCCTACCTCGCCCGGCGCGGCACGCCGAAGCAGCCCCACGACGTCAAAGACCACGACGTCGTCGCCTTTGCCGGGCCGCGCGGCGCCCTGCACCCCTGGCGCGTTGGCAAAGAAGAGCTGGCCATCCGCCCGCGGGTCGTCGTCGACGCCGGCAGCTCGCTGCCCGACGCGGCCTTGCTGGGCCTCGGCCTCGTGCACGTGTTCGCGTTCATGGTCGCCGACCACCTGCGCGCCGGGCGGCTGGTCAAGGTCTTTCCCGACGTCGACCACGATCGACGGGCCGTGCAAGCGGTGACGACGACGTCAAAGGCCCGCACGCGGGGCTTCCGTTCGGCGGTCGAGTGCCTCAAGGCCGCCTTTGCCGACGACGCTCCCGCGTGAAGCCTCGTGTGCTTCAGGGCCGCTCGGCCCCGGGCCGGTAGCGGTAGCGCGCGAACACCAGCGGCACCCGCGGGCGCCCGCCGACCACGAACACCGAGCCGTCGCCCGGCAAGACGACCTGGCTGAACGGCGGCAGCGAAAACGGCGGGCCCGGCTGCCACGCCGACGACGACAACAACAGCGCGCCGCTGTCGACCCCCACGAGCACGACGTCGTCGAATGTGTCGCCGTCGAGGTCGCCGCGGGCCAGCTGGGTCACCGCGATCGGCGTGGCGAACGACAGCGCACCCACCTGTATGCGCGCGCCGTCGACAGCCACCAGCTCGTCGTCGCCGTCGTGGTCGAGGTCGGCGCCGATGACGAGCGCGCCGCCGACGCCGCTGTCGTCGATGACGGCAGTGCCCAGCCCATCGTCATTGACCAACAGCACGTTGCCATCGCCCGTGGCCACCGCGACGCGCTCGGGCTGTCCGCGCAGCGCCGCGATGGCCTGCTGACCCGGCCCGATGTCGGCGGGCAGCGCGAGCACCCGCGCGGCGCCGAACAGATCGTCGACGACGAACAACACGTTCACGCTCGGCGACAACAGCGAGCGGCGTCCGTCGCCGTCGAGATCGGCGCCGACGATGGCGGTGGTGCAGCCCGGCTCGACGAACCGGCCGGTGTCGGCGCCCCGCTCGAAGAACAAAAAGGCGCGGGCGTTGGAGCAGCCGACGCCGACCAGCTCGCTGTCGGTCCGGGCGTCGAGGGCCACGAACACCGGAGCAAAGACGAGCTGCTGGCCGCTGAGCAAGCGCAGCTGCTCGTCGACGATGCGCAGGTGGAACTGGGCGCCCTGGGCGGCGACCGACACGTAGATGTCGTCGCCGTTGCCGGCCAGTCCGTCGGCGGGGCCCGGCAGCTTCTGATCGGACAGCAGCTGCTGACCGACCAGGACGCCGCCGGCGTCGTCGACGACGAGCTCGCCCACGAAGCAGCCGACGCAAGCGGCGTCCTGGTCGGTCAGCAGCTGCTGTCCGATCAGAAGCTGCCGGGCCCCGCCGACGGACTGGCGGTGAACGGCG
>JBKJNL010000269.1:0-5840 GCA_046593615.1 Myxococcota bacterium
CGCTGCCGGCGTCGGCACCGAGCGAAAATGGCAGCTTCACCCAGTCGAGCATCGCGATGATGTGAAAGACGATGAGCGGAATGGCGATCTTGTGCGTCAGGCGGTTGGTCGGGTGCCGATGGGCGGCGGCGTAGTCGACAAACCAGCGCTCGAGGGTCGGATTCAAAGCGGTCATGCAGGCACTCTGTCGTCGTCGATGGCCCTCGTCGAGGCGCGGCGCGTCACCAGCCGGCAGGGCGCGTCATCGTCATCCGCATCGTCCGCGACGGCGACGGCGGCCCGGTTGCCGCCAGCCCGGCGAACCAGCAACCTCCGACCACATGCTTGTCTCCGACCGCGACCGCTACGCCGCCCTCCTCCGACGTTCGCCCCTGCCGGGGAGCGTGACGACGACGACGACAACGACGGCGCTGGGGCAGACGGGTGTGACCGTGCAGCCGGGTCTGCCCGATCCGACGTCGGGCATCGGCAAGACCGACCGCCAACGTGCCACCGAGAAGCGCGAGCTCGTCGCCCACGCGCAGTTGCGCAACTGTGTCCCCACCGCCGACGGCATCGTGGCCGCCGAGCTGAAGGAGGCCCAGCAGCTCGACCCGCGCGTCGGCAGCGCCGACATGGAGCGCGCCGTCGATCGCGCCCGCCGCGCCAAAGAGCTTGTCCCGGTTCGCCAGCAGGTCCTGAACGGGTTCACACGCGTCGTCGACGCCAAGATGACGCTGACGCCGGCCCTGGTCTCGGCACTGTGCGCCGACGTCGGCAAAGACGCTGCCGACCTGCTGCTCGCCGCCATCGACAACGGTCCCGGCCCCCACGACGGAAAAGGCGGCGCGATCGCGTTCCCGCACCCGCAGGGCAAAGTCGAGCTGGTGGCGTCGCTGGTGCGCCAACTTTTGCTCGGCAAAGGCGCGTCGCTGCAGCTGCCCATCGACGCCGCGCAGGCCGCCTGGCTCGAGCAGGTCGCCGCCCGCGAAGGCAGCCCCATCAAGCTCGCCATGGGTGGGGCCGGCGCCTTTGCCGCGAACCTCATGTCGGCGCTCGACAACGTGCGGCCCCGCTTCTTTTCGGGTGAGCCCCTGCCCGAAAAAATCGGCGAGCGCTTCGCCGCCCGCGTCGAGGTCGTCGATCACACGGGTACGTCGACGACGCCGTCGAAGCACCAGGACGCGAGCCCGGCCCGCATGAACTTTGCCTGCGAGTACAACGGCGGCGAAGCGCTCTCGGTGCTCGGCCGCACCAGCCTCAAGGTGAACGGCACGTCGACGCCGTTGTCGGTCTCGGGCTCGGGCCGCGTCATCCTCGGCACCAAAGGCAAAGACGTGACCCCCGGGTTTGCCGGCGTCGACGACGCCGCCCTGCAGAAGATGGGACGCGACCACGACCTCTTCTTCTTCGTCGGCAGCCACTACCTGACCGCCCACCACCCCACCGAAGCCTTGCAGCTGGCCACCGAGCTCGGCCGCTCCCTCGACGTCATGAAGGCCGCCAACCCCAAGCTCGTGCGCCACCTGCAGTACGTGGTGCCCAAGGTGGCCGCGCAAGAAGCCGCGGTGCTCGGCGCCCTCAAGGGGCACGTCGAGAGCCTGTCGATGAACGCCGTTGAAGTGCCGATGCTCGTCGACCGGCTCCACGGCGCCGGTCTCTCCGGTGTCGACCTCGACCCGAACATGACCCGCGACCTCGCTGAAGAGCCGGCGTCGATGGTCGAGGGTGCGCGGGCCATCAAGCACGGTCTCGGTTTGCAGCGCGTGCACCTGCACGGCCTGCTCGGCGACCTCGTCGTCGTCGACGCGAGCTTCAACGATGGCGTCAAGGGCGGCGGCATCACGCTCGCCGGCGGCGGCGACGTCGAACGGACCCGCCTGGCGCTCCTGCGTGCCCGCCAGCTGGCCTCGATGAAGGCCGCCAACGACAGCGGCGAGCTCAAGTCGGTCGACGACCTGTTCGACGTCATCCCCGTCGTCGAGGGCAAGTGCCTCGCCGCGCTGCAGCGCTTCGCCGACGCCATGGTCACAGCCCACGGCCTCGACGACGACGCCCGCGCCGCCATCGTGCGCGACTGGTGCTGGGTCGACGCGAAAGGCGGCGAAGCCGTGTTCTTCATTCCGTCGCGCGGCATCCACGATCGCACCGGCGGCACCGTCAGCCTCGGCGACACCATCGACGCCAGCGCCCTCGTCTTTGGCCGCTCCGACGCGCGGCCCAAAGAGCACCCGCAGCTGGTGCGCTGACCGATCCGGTCAGCGCACCACCACAGTCAGCAGTCAGCGCAGCCAGCTCAGTCGGCGAACGAGACGCGAGCCACCAGCAGGACGTCGTCGTCGACGGTGACGTTGTCGACGTTGGCGGCGCCGCCAGCGCTGGCGACGGCGGCCTGGCCCGGCATCACAAAGGTGAACTCATCGCGGCGGTTCGACGCCCACGCCGACTCATCGTGGCCGGCGATGGCGGGGCGCTCTTCGCCGAGCGACAGCACCCGCACCCGGCCGGAGGGCACGCCGAGCTTGGCCAGGTATTCGCGGGCCGCGAGGCCGCGGCGCTCGCCGAGGGCCAGGTTGTAGGCCGTGTCGCCGCGCTCGTCGGCGTGGCCGGTGACGACGACGCGGGTGCGCGGGTGCGCGAACATCTGCTGGGCCACCTCGCGCAACACCTGCAGGCTCTCGGGCGTCAACGAATCGGTGTCGGTCTCGAACTGCAGCGGCCCCTTGGCCTCCAGCGCCGCCAGCCGCGCGCGCAGCGCGACCTCGGGGTCCACAGCCGCGGCGGCGGCCTTGCGCGTCACCTGGCGCTCGGTGGCGCAGGCCATCGAGTGGGCCACGACGGCGACGAGGGCGATCTGGACGAGGGCGAGGGCGGCTTTCTGCATGGTGTTCTCCAGGGTGGTGCTGGCTGGAGCCAGCTGGCGACATCTGGATTCACTTGTCGCCTGGCGGATCCACGGGCCCAAATTTTCGACCCGTTTTTTTTCCCCCTGCGTGAAGCGTGCGGCACGACGCGGAATTGAAAGAGGCGCCTCGCGGCGCCTCTGTTCAGCTCGAAGTCGAGACCGGTTCAGGTCTTGGTGACGACGACGCGGTCGGACTCGAAGCGCACCTTGACGACGCCGCCCTTCTTCACGCCGATGGGCGTCAGGGGCAGGCGCAGAAAGGTGCCGCCGTCGCCGATCTGCTGGGCCTTGTACTTCCGCTCTTCGCCAACGTTCGGCATCGCGCGGCCGCGGCCGGAGCTGCCGTATCGCTCGTCGACGTACTTCTGGAGGGTTTCGACGTTGCGGCCCTGGCCGCCCATCTCTTTGAGCGCGCGCTTCAGGATCGAGCCAGCGTTCTTCTTGCCAGCGACCAGCTTCTCCACGCCGGAGATGCCGTCGAGCAGATAAGCAATCTGCAGATCTTTGAAGGAAACGATCGAACGCTTGCTGCTGTTCTTCTTGCTCGCCATTTGGAAACCTCGTGTGACGTTTGCTGACCGGGGATGGTGTACGCTTGTATAGTCGGAAATCGAGTTCAGTGCAAGCCTCGGGCGGGGGCGTTCCAACGCGCTGAATCGCTTTTAGAAGCCGGCAGACCCGACGACTGATCATGCGCCGACGCGCTCTTCCGGGGAAACGGATCATCCTGAAAACGCTGCCGCCGAAACGAAGAAGCGGGCTGACGACGACGTCGTCAACCCGCTTCGGCTGATGCTGCGGCTGTCTCTCAGCGCAGGGCTTGCTCGAGGTCGGCCTTGAGGTCCGCGATGTCTTCGATCCCCACCGAGACGCGAATCAAACCGTCGTCGATGCCCAGCGCCCGGCGGTTCTCAGCAGGCACCGAGGCGTGCGTCATGATCGCCGGATGCTCGATGAGGCTCTCGACGCCTCCGAGGCTTTCTGCACACGCGAAGATGCGCGTGGAGCTCAGGAGCTTCTTTGCTCCATCGAGGCCGCCCTTCACCACGAACGAGATCATGGCGCCGGGGGCTTTCATCTGCTTCTTCATGAGCGCGTGTTGCGGGTGCGTCTCGAGACCCGGGTAGTAGACCTTCTCGACGTTCGCGTGCTTGTTCAGCATCTCCGCGATCTGCACTGCATTCTCGACGTGCCGTTGCACGCGCACGTGCAGGGTCTTGGTGCTGCGCAACAACAAGAAGCAGTCCATCGGCGACGGCACGCCCCCCGTCGACTTCTGCACGAAGTACAGGCGATCGCGCCAGGCATCGTCGCTCAGCATGATGCAACCGCCGATGACGTCGCTGTGGCCGCCAAGGTACTTCGTCGACGAGTGCACGCTGAACGTGGCGCCGAGCGCGAGTGGCTGCTGCAGGAACGGAGTCGCAAACGTGTTGTCGACGGCGACGGGGATGCCTCTGGCGTCGGCGTCTTTGCAGACCGCGGCGATGTCGACGAGCTTCAGCATCGGGTTCGTCGGCGTCTCGACCCAGATGAGCTTCGTCTTGTCGGTGCAGGCCGCGGCGACGTTTTTGGCGTCGGTCATGTCGACGTAGGTGAACGTCATGCCGAGGCGGCGGAACACCTTGTCGAACAAGCGGAACGTGCCGCCGTACATGTCGTCGGAGGCGACGATGTGGTCGCCGGCGTCGAGCGCCGTCAGCAGCGCCGTGGTCGCAGCACAGCCGGAGCCGAAGCACAGCCCGTGCTTGGCGCCTTCGAGGGATGCAAGGTTCGCCTCGAGCGCGAAGCGCGTCGGGTTCTGCGAGCGGCCGTAGTCGTAGCCCTTGTTGACCCCCGGACCTTCCTGCACGTAGGTCGACGTCATGTATATGGGCATCATGATGGCGCCCGTCGTCGGGTCGGGCGTCTGGCCAGCATGGATGGCGCGGGTGGCAAAGGCGGCATCGGCGGGGACCTTCATCGCTGCTCCGTTGACTCGGGTGGCTGAGGACCACGGGGCTTCCGTCGACGACGACGACGTGTCAACCCGCCGGCCGTCTCTCATCTGGAGGTCATCAATGTCGGGCAAGCTCGCAGGACGTACGGCTCTCATCACCGGTGGCTCGCGCGGGATTGGTCGGGCGATCGCGCTCCGCCTCGCGAAAGACGGCGCCAACGTCGTGCTCGCCGCCAAGACCTCCGACCCGCATCCCAAGCTGGTCGGCACGATCCACACCGTCGCCGACGAGGTCAAAGCGGCGGGCGGCAAGGCCCTCGCCGTGCAGTGCGATGTGCGCTTCGAAGACAGCGTGCAGGCCACCATCGACGCCGCCGTCAAAGAATTCGGCGGCCTCGACATCGTGGTCAACAACGCCGGCGCCATCCACATCGCTCCCATCGACGGCGTGCCGGTCAAGAAGCTCGACCTGATGATCGGCATCAACAACCGCGCGGTCGCCGTCGTCACGCACCTGGCGCTGCCCCACCTCGTCGCCAGCGGCAAAGCCGGCCGCAACCCGCACGTGCTCTCGCTGTCGCCGCCGATTCGCCTGGAGTCGAAGTGGCTGGGCGGCACCTCGGCGTACACGATGACCAAGTACGGCATGTCGCTGTTGACGCTCGGCTTCGCCGAAGAGCTCCGCGACCAGAAGATCGCCGTGAACTCGCTGTGGCCGCGCACGATGATCCAGACCGCGGCTGTCGACATGCTCGTCGGCAAAGAAGACAGCGAAGGCCACAGCCGCAAGCCCGCGATCATGGCCGACGCCGCCTTTGAGATCCTGTCGACGTCTGACTTGAAGATCACCGGCCGGTGCATGCTCGACGAGGAGATCCTGCGCGAGCGTGGCGTCACCGACTTCGACGACTACGCCGCCGTCGCCGGCAACAAAGACATCTGGGCCGACTTCTACGTCGACGGCTACGGCGAAGGCCCCCTGCCCGCCTGGGCGCCCCGTCGGATGTGACGTCGGAC
>JBKJNL010000582.1:0-4085 GCA_046593615.1 Myxococcota bacterium
GTGCGCACCCTGGCCGAGCGCATCCTGCAGCGACCCATCGGCACCGGCAGCACGGCCGCTGTCGACGCCATCGACGTCGACGGCCTCTACCAGCTGCTGGTCGACCTCGACGCCTTTGAGCCGGGCGCGCGGCCCCGGGCGTTCGCCGGCGTTTGCGAAGGCCTGTTGCACCACCCCGACTTCCTGTTCACGCGGCCGCCGACCTTTGACGCCGTCGATGACAAAGACGCGCTGCGCGAGCGTTTGCTCACCATGCAGAGCGCGCTGCTGCTGATGGACCGCCCGGCCACGAGCGACGAGCTCGGGCGCTTCGACGTCGGCGAGCTCGATCGCGCGGCGCTCATCGACCTGTGGCTGGCGACGCCCGAGCACCAGACCGCCTACCAGCACAAGGTGCGCGAGCTGCTCGAGTTCGACGGCACCCCCGACGGCGACGAGCCCTCGCGCCTGTGGACCTTCATCGCCCGCGACGACCGCCCGCTGAAAGAGGTTTTGACCGCCGACTACACCGTCGACGAGGCCCTCGCCCGTGTCGAGCGCCCCGGGTTCCACGGCCAGACCGGCGTGTTGACGATGACCGGCTACATCAAGGGCAAGCCGGGGCTGCCCCACTACAACTACGCCGCCCGCGTGCTCACGGGCTTCCTCGGCTTCGTCTTTGAGGTGCCGCAAGCGGCCCTCGACGCCCGCGCCACGGCGACGGCGTCGTCGACGGTCGACCCGACCTCCATCTGTTACTCGTGCCACCGCCTGCTCACGCCGCTCTCGCACCAACGCCAGAAGTGGGACGACGACGGCAACCGCCGCGAGAGCTTCGACGACGGCCGCGTCATCGACGACAGCGACAACAACCTCGTCGCCGACTACCCCTTCCGCGGCGTCGGGCTCGAGGCCTTTTCGCTCGTCGCCGTGAAGAAAGAGACCTTTGCGCGCAGCATGGCCAACGCGCATTTCCAGTTGGCCTTTGGCCGGCTCATGCGCCACGAGCTCGACGAGCGCGTCGTCTACCAGCAGCTCTACGAGGCCATCGATCGCGGCGACGGAACGTTCCACGCCCTGCTGCGCGCGCTGCTGTTGTCATCGAGCTTCACGAACCCGCCCCGTCCCACGCCTGCCGATGCGGCCGGAGGTGCCCCATGATCAAGATCAAGAACGGCTCGCGCCGCAGCTTCCTGCAGAACACCGGAGCCGCAGTCGGCGCCATCAGCGTCGCCGACTGGCTGGGCCTGTTCCGCGACGAGGGCGTGCCCGGCTCGTCATCCGACTGGGGCTTCGCCAAAGCGCGCGCGCAAGACGAAGGCAGCGCCGGCGGTCCCGAAGAAGACCGCTACCTCGTCTACTGGTTCGCCGAGGGCGGCTGGGACAGCTACTCGATGTTCTCGCCCGTCGACACCCGCAACGACGCGGGCCTCGACATCGACGTCAACGATCTGCACCCGACCCCGGAGTGGAGCGACCACATCTACCGCGCCGCCGGCTTCGGCTCGGGCGAGCGCGCGTTGTCGTCGACGGTGAACGGCATCCGCCACGGCTACCTCGCCAAAGACGGCAGCAACCTGTTCAACGACATGTTCGTGCTGTCGTCGTTGAAGGGGAACACGTTTCACAGCGGCGGCCGCTTCGACATGCACTACGGCACCTACAGCCGCACGCTGCAGGGCAACCGCAACGACGACGAGCGCTCGGTTCTCCAGGCGTTCGCCGAGGCCAAGGGCAGCTCGTACCTGCTGCCGCACATCTCGTGGCACCGCTGGCTCAGCGACGGCGAGCTGACCGTCGCCCAGTTCCCCGAGGGCACGGGCTACTTCGAGAAGCTCGGCCCGCCCTACGCGCACACGCTCTACGGACGCACGCCGCGCGATCTCAAGGCCCGCCTGGCCGCCGTCGGCGACGTCGGCACGCAGCAGCGTCGTCGCATCGTGCGCCGCTACACCGACGACCTCCACGCACGCTTCACGCGCGGCAAAGACGGCGCCTCGGTGCGCGCGTTTTCGTCGGCGCTCGCCATCCACAAGAATCTCAGCGACCGCACCGGGTTTCTCGACCTGACGACGCTGTTCAACGACGACGCCCTGCGCGCTTCGTTCGGCGTCGTCGACGGCGACGACGTGACCACGGCGACGTCGGTCAACGGCAACCCCGCGCGCAGCAAAGAGAGCCCGCACATCCGCGTGCAGGCGATGATGGCCTACGAGCTGATGCGCGCAAAAGTCAGCTGCGCCCTGTGGCTCGAGTCCCGCGACGTGCGCCTGTGGGACAGCCACAACGGTCGCCGCGGCGTCCTCGACAGAAACGGCAACAGCGACCAGCTGCGCCTCGCGCGCGAAGAGCTGTGGGACCCGCTCAAGGCCTTTGTCGCGAAGCTCAAAGCGACGCCGATGCCGGGCACCACCGACGGCACCACCATGTTCGATCGCACGACCATCGTGCTGTGCTCGGAGATGGGCCGCACCATCCAGGGCAACGTGCGCGACATCGTCGACGACGCCGCCCGCACCGTCGACCAGCGCTACCAGGACATCCTCGAGCAGGACGTCTGCCAGCACTGGCACGTGTCGTCGGCGGCGTTCCTCGGCGGCACCGTTCGCGGCGGCACCCAGGTCGGCGGCGCCGGCAGCCAGACCCTCGACATCATCCCGATCACGGCCGACGGCTCCTTCGACCCCGCCTACGACCCCGTCACCGGCCTGCAGCGCAGCGGCACGACCCCGACGGGCTTCATCCCCGACGCCGGCCACCTCTACGCCACGGCGCTGCACGTCGCCGGCGTCGACCCCGCCGGCCGCGGGCGCAACGACAAGCAACCCTTGTCGTTCGTGAAGCGCCCGTGACGAATGATTCCCATGGTGAGACGCAGGTGACGTCGACGACGACGGCGGCGTAGAACGAGACATGTCTGCGCAGCTGATGGGGCTCGTTCGCGAGCTGAAAGCCTTGAACGCCCGCAAAAAAGCGGGCGAAACCCTCTCCGACTCCGAGGAGACCCGCCGCAAAGAGCTCAAGGCGTTCTTGAAGACGCAGCTCGAAGGCGGCGGCGCGAGCGACGAGGCCAGCGCCGCAACGCAGCGGCCTCCAGCGGCGAGCTCAGCGACGACCTCAACAAGCGGGGCACCGGTCGGCGTGGCGTCGGCGCCGCCTGAGACGAGCAAGCCCGTGCCGCGACCCGCCACCCTCGCCGCGCCGCCGGTCACAGCGCCCCAACCCAGGGCTGCTCCGGCGCCTGCTGCGGCTCCGGCTCCTGCTCCTGCTCCTGCGAAGTTCGTCCCGAAAAAAGACGCCTTTGCCATCGCCGGCGCCAGCGCCTTTCTCGATGCGGCCATGGCCTCAGACGCCGTCGCCAAGGTCGACCCCTGGGCCAACCGCAAGGTGCACGCGAACCAGGCCGAGATCGACGACGCCGAAGCCCGCGCCGAAGCCGCCATCCGGGCCACCAAGAAGCGCGAGCACGTCACCGCCCCCGACGAGGTCGCGCAGCAGATCAAAGAGACCCAGGGGGGCTACACCCCGCCCGCCGACGACTACTGCCTCGAGCAGTATTACGGCGACTACTTCGGCGAGGGCCTCTCGATGGCCACGGCCGCCGAGACCTCGCAGCTCAAGCCCATCGACCCGCGCGAGCTCGAGGTCCGCCGGGCCATCGACGTCGCCGCGGGCCCGTCGTCGGGCAGCACCTCGATCGCCATTCCGCCGGGCCTGGCCTTTCTCGACGACTTCGCCGCGCTCTACGCCAAGCGGGTGCTCGCGCCGCCGGCCGACGACGTTGCCTTTGAGCCCGAAGACGCGTCGCTGCTCATCGGCAAGCGCAAGGTCACCGTGCACCTGCTGAACGGCGAAAAGAAGACCGGCTCGATCAAGGCCCTGCGCCGCGGCGAGCTGGGCTTCAAGCTCGAAGGCCCCGGCGTCGTCGAAGAGATCGCGCTCGCGCAGATCAAAGCCGTCTTCGTCCACCTGCAGGCGAACTCGTCGTCAAAGGCCGTCAGCGGCCGCAACCTGACCGTGATGTTCCGCGATCAGCGGGCCGTGCAGGGCGACTCCGACGACTACGCGCCCAACGCGCCGGTCTTTACGTTGGTGCCGCCCGCCGG
>JBKJNL010000756.1:0-6677 GCA_046593615.1 Myxococcota bacterium
GCTCGCGGCCGTCGTCGAGGGACGTGCGGGATTTGACGACGATGGCTTCGTCGTCGACCACCATCGAGGTGCCGATGTCGAGCCGGCCGCGCGAGTTGTCGGCGACGATGATCTCCACCGCGGCGCCCCACGCCGCCGGCGGCCGCAACACCGCCGGCAGGTCACCGCAGGGCGTGTGGCCGACGACGACACGGCGGATGCCGCGCTCACAGAGCCAGCGCAGCGTGCCCGGCGAGGGCAAGCGCGGGTTGTTCCACGGGTCCTCGCCGAAGCGGCCGTAGACGACCGAGGCCGGGTTTCTACCGAGGCCCTTTTGCGGGGCCTGGTAGAGGATCACCGGCAGCCACGGCGGGTCGGTGCCGACGACGACGGGGTGCTCGCCGTAGAGCGCCAGCTGACGCCGGTAAAAGGTGTTGAGCGCAAAGATCCAGCCGTCGACGTCGTCGATGTCGGCTTCGCCGGGGATCTTGCCGAGGGACTCCTCAGCGACGCCGCCGTGCACGTAGAGGGTCTTGCCCAGGCGAAAGGCCAGCTGCGTCGCCTGCAGGTAGCGAAAGTGCAGGCCCGCCGGCGGCAGCAGATCGGCGATGAACGAGCGCACCACGTCGTCGTCGCTGTGGGGCTGACCGGTGGCCTTGAGCTCGGTTTTGCGGTGGTCGTAGGCCGGCTGCGCGCCCATGGTGTTGTTGAAGATCCAGCGCAGCAGCTCGGGCTTTTTGTCTTTGAACAGGGCCGCGACCTCGGGGGGCGCGCGGCGCGGCACGGCGCCGTCGAGCTCACGCGGCAGGCGCAGCTTGTTGATGTCGCGGTTGCCGCCGAGCAGCACCACGCGATCGGGTTGGCGCAGCTTGACGTCGAGCAGGGCCTGGCAGACCCGCCGCGACCAGGGGCCGCGGTCGACGGCGTCGCCGCCAAAGACAAAGACGAAGCCGTCATCGACGACGATGCGCTCGCCGACGCCGGGGCCGACGCCGGGGCCGGCAGCGGGGTGCGCGGGCGACGACAGCGCGCCATCGAAGCGCACGCCTGGCGTCGCATCGACGAACGAGCGCAGCTTGTTCCACGAGCCTTCGACGTCGGTGAGGTAGGCCACCCGCATGGGGGGGGACCCTAACGTTGTTCGGGGCCAGCGGCGCCACCGCCGGGCTCACCGTCGCCGGGCGCCGGCACCGACGTCCCCGCCGCCGACGGCCCCGCGCCGGGGCGCTTCGGCAGCACGGTGGCGCCCACGGCGCGGTCGAGGCAGCCGTCGCGCACGCGCACGCCAAAGCCATGGATCCACGGGGCCACGGCGCCGCCGCCCTGGCCCGCCGCCGGCCGCTCGCCGACCTCGACGTAGAAGAAGGGCTCGGCGCCGACCCAGGCCGGCTCGCTGCGCACGATGACCAGATCGGGGCGCCCGCCGACCTTGCCGGCGGCCGGCTCAAGCAGCTCGAGGGCCAGGGCCCGTCCGGCTTCGCTCTGGTCACAGAAGCGGCCGAGGACGACGTCGATGCGGCCGCCGGCCAATTCGCGCAGGGCGTCTTCGATGACGGCGCGGGCTTCGACGTCGGAGGAGACGGCGAGGTCTTTGGCGTTGCCTTCGCCGCGGTTGCAGCCCGCGAGCTCCTGCACCGCAAGCACCGCGAGCACCACGAACACCGCGCCGCACACCCGGCGCGGGCGGGGGCCCGCCGAGAGAGACGACGTCAAAACGGGCGCCGCAGCGGCAGGTCTTCGAGGTCTCGGGCGGCGATGACGTCGTCGCAGCCGGCCTCGTCGCCGAGGCGGATCTCCATCCACCAGCTCTGCTTGGGGTCGGGGTGGGGCACGCGCCTGGCCTCGGTGAACAACAGGCTGTTGTTGGCGTCGAGCACGATGCCCTCCTTCACGGCGTGCAACAGGCCGAAGCTCTGGTCGGGGCCCTGCACGACGCCGTGGGTCTCCACGGTCTTGCGCTGCGCGATGTAGACCTCGCCGTCGGGCACGAGGCCCTGGGTAAAGACCGTGGCCCCCGGGTGGCCGTCGTCGTCGGAGTCGAAGTAGACGGGGCTGTCTTTGTCGGTGGGCAGCGCGTCGTCGTCGTCGAGGCCCTCGATGGCCCAGTACTCGTGGAACGTTGTGCGCAGATACGAGCCGGTGGCGTGGTCGACGGTCAGGGTCGCGGGGATGTCGGGGATGGCGGCGACCGCGTCGGGGTTGTTCGTCGTCTGGAGTCCGGCGGTCTCGAAGTTTTCGACGAAGCAGCTCTTGAGCACCTCGTCATAGGCCTGGGTCTCGTCGTTGAACGTGCGCGTCGACAGGTAGAAGGAGATACCGCCGGTGTCGACCTTGCCGATCGCGGTGTCGGCCTGGTCGACGGCGGTGCCCTTGATGGCGAAGCGGCCCGCGAGCGCGCCGACGTCGGTGGCCACGCCCTCGACGCCGATGTCATCGTCGAAGAACGGCTCATCGGGGCAGCCGGCCAGCAGCGCCACAGGCAGCACAGACAACACGGGCCGCAACAACGACGACGCAATCAGGAGCCCGGGCTTCATCGTCTACCTCTTGAGGAGCAAACCGCAGGCGACGTCGACGAGGTGCTCGCCAACGAGGGCGTGGCCTTCTTCGACGGTGCTGGCGTTGGTGATCAAGCACAGCTCGGCGTCGCTGGCGACGGCGTAGCGCGCGGTGAGCTGGACAAGCGTCTGCAAGGCGAGCCGGGCCCGCAGGCGCTCGACCCCGAGCAGCGGCGCGAGGATGCCTTCGGCGTCGTCGAGGGAGGGCCGCACGAACCGCTCGATGCGCTCGTCGGGCATGCCGCCGTTGTCCAGCACGGCCCGCAAGATCACGCGGTGGGCGATGCGGTGCTCGAGCGCGAACTGCCACGAGCGGCGCACCATCGCCGACAACATCTGGTCGGCGTTCTGTCCCGGCCGTGCCTCCTTGATGAGGGCGTCGCGCAGGCCGCCAATCTCCTTGTCCATGGCTTCGACGACGCTGGCGTAGAGGCCGTCTTTGCTGCCGTAGTAGTGCAGCACCGTGGCCAGCGAGACGTGGGCCTCGGCGGCGATGTCGCGCACCGTGGTGCCGTCGACGCCGCGCAACGACACCAGCCGCACGGCAGCGCCCAGGATGCGCTGGCGGGTCGCTTCGGCGTCGGCGGCGACGGGTCGGGCCATGCCATCTGATGAACTGAACAGTTGCAACATTCAATGGCCGGATCGCGCGGCCCGCGCTGCTCCAATCAAACGGCAATCTCACGCTCGACGTCGTGGAAGCCCTGTCGGCGGGGGCCGAGACCGCGGCTCGAGCGCGCCGCCGCCGCCAGCGGTGAGGGGTGCTGCCGGCGGCCGACATGATCAATGTTGATCGATCAATCAACATTGATCATGTTGCTCCTGCCCAGGCACCGCTCCTCGCCGGCGGCCGTCAATCCACTCTTGGAAAGAACGTGGATTTTCCGAGCCCAAGCGCTGACGGCCTGCGTCATGGGTTGACGGCGAGGGCGGCGTTCCTCATGAGGTGTCCTACATCGCCCTACGTCTGCCGAGGTCGCCCTCATGCTCCGCCGCCCGCTCGTGCTCGTCCCCGTCACGCTCGTCACCCTCGTCGCCACGCTCACCGGCCTGGCCTCGTGCGTCGCCGAGCTCGGCGGCGGCGACGACGTCGACGTGGCCACCGACGGCGACGACAGCGACGACCTCGCGCCGCTGATCGGCGTCAACGGCGCCGGCGACTACGCCGACCGCAGCTGCCAGATCCACCTCGCCGACGTCGGCCGCGTCGTCGCCGACTCGGGCGCCGGCTTCGCCACCCGGGGCTCGCGCTGGATCTTTGAAGGCCGCGTCGACGTCAGCAAAGACGCCCTCGCCGAGGGCGCGGTGCCGATGATCCTCTGGAAGGCCGGCAGCGATCGCACCTGGCGGGCCATCGCGCCCTACGCCTCGACGGGCATCAGCGGCGAGACCGACCGCTTCATCTTCCAGGTCAGCGACGGCAACCTGCCCGGTCCCGGCCTCTCGACGACGGCGCTGTCGCGCTCGACGATCCAGATGATCCCCTACCTGCAGCAGGATCGCGTCCGCCTCTTCGACCACAACCGCATCGACGATGCCCTGGCGACCTACGTCATGAACGTCGGCAACGGCTTCCACGTCGCCGAAGACGCCGCCGTCTGCGGCGAAGCCGCGGGCCCGACGCTGTCGTTCCACGCCGACTTCACCGAGAGCCAGACCGGTCCGGTCGTCGGTGGCCGCAGCGTCACCATCGACTACGACATCGCCCGCCTCCCCGAGTGCCGCCAGACGTACAGCGGCGCGCCCTCGTGGAGCGTGCTGGCCCACGCAACGTTCCTGCCGATGAATGTCCGCCAGGAAGTCCTGGTCGTGAACCACGCAACGTCGCCGTCGTCGTCGCTGCCGGTCCAGCTGCAGGCCCCCAAAGGCGCCACCGGGCTCGTGCTGTGGTTCCAGAACAACGACCGCGCCGGCTGCCACCGCTACGACTCCGACTTCGGCGCCGACTACCACTTCGCCGTCGCAGATGCGCCGCCGCCGGAGGCGGGTCCGGAGTGGATGGGCAACGTCACGGCCACCATCTCGCGCGGCTCCTCGCGCCGCTGCGGCGAGCCGCAAGCCTTTGGCTCGCAGCTGAGCTTCGGCACCTGGGCCCGCCAGCGCGCCGCCATCACCGACCTGTGCTTCGAAGTCTTCGAGCCCGGCGTCACCGACTTCAGAAACCCCGACCTGTGGCAGCAGCTCGACGTGCAGGTCCACCACCGCGCCGACCCGGCCAAGCCCTTCGTCGTCGACCCCGTCAGCCTCGCCGACCTCGTCGGCAACAACGCCCGCTACGCCGTCGACCTGCGGGCCCTTGATCCCTTCCAATGGGGTCGCTGCCTGAACGACGTCGCCGTCTCGGCCCCCACGGGCAACCCCGGCGACGAGCACGTGCAGGCCACCGTCGAGATGTTCTTGACGGTCAACGGCGCCGAGCTCCGCCCCGACTTGTCTTCGACGTCCTCGCCCTCCTCGTCCTCCTCTTCAGGGGGCGGGGCGACCTTCAAGGTCGTCTACGACGACTACGCCAACGCCGGCCGCGTCAGCTGTCCGTGACGGCGACGAAGTCGACGCCGAAGCAGACGCCGAAGCAGACGCCGAAGCCGACACCGAAGCCGCGCTGGCGGACCCTGCGCGCCGGCGACGTCGACGCCGTCACCGCCCTCGGCCAAGCGCTGTTTGCCGAAGACCCGGGCACCCGCCCCATCGGAAAAAAAGACATCGCCCGCACCCTGCGCACGTTTGCCCGCGAGCCCGTGCGCGGCCGCTGCGTTGTCGTCGACGCGGGTGGACCGACCCGGGGCGACGTCATCGGCTACGCGCTCTTGTGCTCGTTCTGGAGCAACGAGCTCGGTGGCGAGGTTTGCACCCTCGACGAGCTCTACGTGCAGGAGAGCGCCCGCGGCGCCGGCCTCGGCAGCATGTTGGTGCGCGGCCTCGTCGACGGCAGCCTGCCGTGGTTCAGGAAAGCGGTGGCCCTCGAGCTCGAGGTGACACCGTCGAACAAGCGGGCCCGGGCTCTCTACGAGCGCCTCGGCTTCGTGCCCCGCAAGAACGCCAGCCTGCGCCTGCTGCGCTGACAGTCTGGTTCGGCTCAGCGGACCACGCTGAGGCGAAGCAGGAACCCGCGGCCGGTGTCGGCGTCGCGGGCGGCGTCGGCGCCGACCTCGAGGCGGGCGGCGCCGGGGGCGTCGATGGCCGCGCACGAGAGGCCGGCTTCGGGCGGACAGGTAAAGGCGTTGATGCGACGCAGGATGACGAAGCCGACGCTGTCGTCGGGCGTCAACGGCACCCGCTGCGTGCTGGTGCCCGGACCCTGAAACACGATGTTGGTGCCATTGAACGTGAGCCGGCCTATCTCGCGGCGGCGCTTGCACTCGCCCTGATCGCAGAGCTGGTTGGCGTCGCAGTCGACGTCGACGGAGCAGGCCGCGCCACCGTCGGCGTCGGCGGCGACGACGTTCCAGAAGTCGACGGGACCGTCGCCGAGCACGAGGGTGGCAATCAGCAGCAGGTCGTCGTCGTCCCAGGCCACGTCCTGGCGGTCGGTGGGGCGCGAGCGACCCGACGTCGGCGACGGACGCGTCGTCACCGGCCCGGTGTCGAGGTTCACCGCCTGCACAATGGTCGGAGACGTTGCCCTGATCTCGGCCTGCTCAAGCGCACCGGTCAGCTCGCAGACGACAAAGCCGTTGGCAAAGCTGCAGGCGACCGGCTCGTTGCCGACCTCGACAACGACGTCTTCGCTTGAGCTGAAGAAGGTCAGCGTGCTCGGACCCGGCGGAATGCCATCGACGAGCAACGACGACGCGGGCCCGACGTCGCAGCTGTCGAGGCCAAAGATGAAAAAGGTGCCGTCGACGCAGGTGGTGTCGATTCGCTGCGTGCGCGGCGGCTCGAGCAGCAACCCGGCCGGCTCGAGGCGCGGCCACGTCGGCGCCACCAGTTGCGCCGCGGCGACGTTCAACACGATCTTGCCGTCGTAGGCGACGCCGTCGCTCAAGTCGTCGAGCGAAAAGGCGCGCGGCAACAGCCCGGCCACGCCGAGGAACCGGTGCAGGCGCGTCTGCTCGATCGCGATCAACGTGCCGCCGTCAAAGGCGCCCACGACGTCGACGGCGGCGGCGTCCTGGAAGCTCCAGATGCGCAGGCTGGCCA
>JBKJNL010000806.1:0-6724 GCA_046593615.1 Myxococcota bacterium
CCCAGTAGAGGTGCGTCGCCGTGGCGACCACCTGGATGGGGCGCACGGTCGGCCCGCCGCTCTCACAGGCGATGTCGGCCGTCGGGCCGGCGAGGCCGATCACCTCTTTGACGCAGCCGGCAGCGTTGCCTCCGCCGACGGTGACAAAGACGCGGCCGTCGACGAGGGCGATGCCGCGCGGCTCGACGAGGTTTCTGGCGATCACGCGGGGCTGGCACGCGCCGCCGATCACGCAGGGTGCGTCGACGTCGCCTTCGCCTTCTCCTTCACCGACCGCTTCGCCTTCTCCTTCACCGTCCGCTTCGCCCTCGCCTTTTTCGCCGGTCGGCCGCGGCGTCCCGCAGGCGGCCAAGAGAGCGAACAGCGACAGCACCAGCGACAGGCGAGCTTGCATCGTCATCGCCGGCCGATACCGCGCGCGGACCCCGCCGTCAGTCGGGCTCGTCAGTCGGGCTCGTCGGTCGGGCTCGTCAGTCGGGCTCGCGGAACGTGACGGTCTGGCCGGCGACCACGATGACGTCGCCGTCGTGCAGCTGGGCCTGGCGCGTCTTGCGGCCGTTGACGAGCATGGCCCGCCGGCCGTTGGTGTGGGTCGCGCGCCAGCCCTCGCCGTCGCGGGCCAGGACGATGTGGATGTCGGCGACGAACCAGCCGCCGAGGCGCAGGTCGGCGTCGGCGCTCTTGCCGATGGTAAAGACGACGCCGACGAGCTTGTCGGTCTTGCCGCCGAATTCCACAGAGGCGGGGCGCAGGGCGAGCGGCAGGGCCATGGTGTCGACGTTGCCGACGGCGGCGCGGGCCCCGATGCGCTCGGCAGCGGCGGCGGCGGCTTCGGCATCGCCGACGGCGTAGTGCGACGACACCAGCGTGTATTTCCCGACCTGCACCTCGTCACCGGGCTGCAGCGTCACCTGCCCGCGCCGCGCGCCGTCTTGCACCAGACCGTTTTCGCTCTCGAGGTCGAAGAACGTCAGGGCCCGGCTCTCGCGGGTCACGCGGGCATGGCGGCGCGACACCGAGAGGTTGTCGAGCACGAGGTCGACGTCGTCACCGCGGCCGATGACGATCTCGTCCTTCACCACCGGAAACCTGAACACCACCCGTTCACCGAGCCGCACGATCAGCGCCGGCGGTGGCGTCGTCGACGTCGGCGGCGCGCTCGCGGTCGTGGTCGGCGGCGTCAGGTACGTCTCGAGGGGCTGACCGCCGTCGGGGGCGGCCTGCAGCTGGATGTCGTCGTAGAGGTCGAGGGTGACGGCGCCGCCGTGGGCGTAGACGTATTCGACGATGCGATCGGCGATGGGGCCGACCTTGGCGATCTCTTCGCCGGGGGCGGTGTAGAGGGCCACCGGTTTTCCGCCGCGGCAGAAGCACAAGCTGCGGGCCGGACCGCGGTGGACGACGACGACCGCGTCTTTGCCGAGCGCGCGGATGTTCTTCAGCACGGTCTCGCCGTCGACGAGGGCGGCCGGGATGTGCGCCGCGGGCGCCTTGCGAAACAGCACCGCGCCGCACAGAAACAGCGCGAGATCGGTCGTCGCCAGCTCGGCGCTCTTCACGCCCGTCAGCGACGTCGACAGCTCCGACAGCGGCAGCGGCCCGAAGCGATCGTCGGCGTATACGCCGGCCGAAAACGGCGTGCCGGCGTAGAAAAAGACCACGACGTCTTTGTCGTCGTGGGCGAGGTGCAAATACCCCTCGCGCGGCGGGTCGCGAGCCACCTCGTGGAGCGCTTGCAGCAAGGCGCCCGGCTCGGGGGGCAGCGGCCGGGCGCTCTGGGCAGGCAGTCGCAATCGCATGCGGCGTCATCGTCGACGTCGCTGCCGCGCGCAAGCGCCGTCAGTTCCGTTGCCCTGCCCCTTGCCGCTTGCACCTGGGCGGGCCGCGAACCCGACCCGGTCGATCAGGTCGGCAGGCCGAGGGGCACGCGCGTGAAGACGGTCTCGAGGCTCTGGCCGCCGACGCCGACGTAGACGGTGCCGTCGGTGATGGTCAGCTCGATCTCACCGCCGCGCTCGCCGAGCTGGGCGTCGACGGCGTCGAGAAAGGCGCCGTCGATGGCATAGACCTCGATGTCTTCGATCTTGTGCACGCGCTGTCCGGCGAGGGCGTCGTGCAACTGCTTGGGCGGGTAGTGCGTGACGACGACGACGCGGGGGGCGGCCTTGCTGGCCTTGTGCAGCCGGTCTGCCGACGGCGTGCCGATCTCGACCCACAAGGTCAGGCGGCCATCGAGGGTGTGCGACGACAGCGGCGGATCATCCGGCGACGACAGCCCACCCTTGCTGAAGGCCAGACCCTCCTCGTGCAGCAGGCAGTAGGCGAACAGGCGCGCCAGCAGGTAGCGGCGCGTCTCCGACGGGTGCTGGGCCATCTTGACGTCGAGGGCCTCGTAGACGCCGCGGTCGACGTGCGAGAGCTGGACCTTGAACCGCACCGGCGTTGCATTGGGAGCCATGGCTGCAGCTACCACGCGTCACGCCAGATCGAGCGCACAACGAAAGACCCCGGCGCTGAGGCCGGGGTCTTTCACGAAACGAAGCGGTGCAGGGCTCAGGCCTTTGGGGCGGCTTCGACTTCGGCGTCGGCGTCGGCGGCGGCTTTCGGGGCGGCGGCTTCGACTTCTTCTTCTTCGGCCTGGGCCTGCGCGGTCTCGATCTCGGGGACGATCACGACCTTCACCTGGGCGGCGACGTCTGCCTCAAGGCGGACCTCGACGGTGTAGGTGCCGACGGCCTTGATCGGGTCGGCGAGCTTGATGTCTTTGTGGTGGATCGTGTGGCCGATGGCGGCGAGGGCCTTGGAGATGTCGCGGGCCGTGATGGCGCCGAACAGCTTGTTCTGCTCACCGACCTTGGCGTTGATCGAGACGGTCACGCCGCTCATGCCCTTGGCGAGCTTCTCGCTCTCGGCGCGCAGCAGGCGACGCTTGTGCTCGATGACCTTCTTCTGGTGCTCGAAGAGCGCCACGCGATTCGGCGAGGCCGGCAGCGCGAGCTGGTTCGGGATGAGGAAGTTGCGGGCGTAACCGGGACGCACGGCGACGAGCTCACCGAGCTTGCCGAGGTTCGGGACGTCGCGGGCAAGGATGATCTGGACGTTCTGGGCCATGGGATTCTCACGGGATGCGGCGCAGGCAGCGCGGCGTTTCAGAAGGGCGTTTCAGAAGATGGGGCGTTGCAGGGGCTTCACCGCAGTGGTCAGCGCGCGAGGCGAGCCCAGGCGGCCAGCGAAGCAGGCCAGCAACTCAGAGGGGACAGCGGAGGAAAAGCAAACAGGCGACAGGGGCCGGCGAACCGGCCCGCTGTCGACGGGTCACATGTCGTCGTTGTCGCGGTCGCGGTCGCGGCCACCGCCGCCGCCGCCGCCGCCACCTTCGCCGTCGCCGAAGCGATCGTCGCGGTCGAAGTAGCGGTCGCCGTCGTCGTCTTCGAAGCGGCGCTCACGGCGCTCGTCTTTCTCTTTCACGATCGGCGGGTTCACGATGTCTTCTTCGGCGCTAAAGGCGGCCGGGTCGGCGGCCTTGTTGAGCACCACGGTCTGCCGGAGCATCACCGTCTCTTCGATGGCGAGCGTGCGCTCGTACTCGGCGACGATGCCGGGCTTACCGAGGTAGCGGTGGTGGACGAACATGCCCTTCTGCTGCTTGAGGCGCTCCCAGGCGAGCTTGCGGCGGCCCATGTTCGTGATCTTGAGGTGCTTACCGCCCTCTTTCTCGACGACAGCCTTCATCTTTTGGATGAAAGCGATGGCAGCCTCGTCAGCCACGTCGGGCTTGAGGATGTAGATGGTCTCGTATTCACGCAGATGGGACTGAGAAGCGGCGGCCACAGATCACCTCACGGCGGTCAAAAATCATGCTCCCAACAAGGGAGCGAGGCCGACGCATAGCAGACGGCACCGGGCACACAAGTGCGATCAGGGTGTCGAACCGTCCGCTGTGCGGCGAGGCTCCACGGATCGGCTCGCATTGCCTGCGTCCTGGTCGGCGGCGCGGCTGATGCCCCCGCAACGAACGAAGGAGCGACCGCCGCCGGAGAGCGCGGTCAAGCCGACACCGCGCGGCGCGTTGCGGTGGGTTGCGGTGCGAGCCGCTGCTGGGTAGCGCCTGCCATGGCTCGCACACCCCCTGCCCACGCCGTCGTCGTCGGCGCCCGTTCCTTGGCGAGCGCGTTTTTTCTGCGGGTTCGGCGCACCACGCGGGCCAAGAGCGACGTCGCCAAGCTCGGCGTCAGCCTCGGCCTCACCCTCTGCTTCGGGCTCGCGGGCGGCTGCCCAGCCGGCGGCAAGCCCCCGCCGCTGTCGAAGCCCGTGTTTCCGACGGGCATCGCCGTCGACGCCAGCGGCACCCACCTCGTCGTCGTGTCCTCCAACTTCGACTTCGCCTTTGACAACGGCGCCGTGCTGGTCGCCAACCTCGCCACCGCGCGCGCCGGCCTCGGAAATCCCGCTGCCGTCGTCACCGGCGCCTACGTCGACGCCATCGGCCTGCCGTCGCTTGGTGACCGGCCGGTGCTCGACGCGAGCGGGCAGCATCTCTTTGTCACCACCCGCGGCGAAAACCTGCTGCACGAGATCGAGATCGACGGCGCCGGCGTGCTCGGCAAGTCGCCCTCGGCGCTGCAGCTCGGCACCAACGATCCCTTCGACGTCGTCCTCTTCGGCGACGACGGCAGCGGCCTGGTGCGCGGCCTCATCACCCACCTCTCATCGAACGAGGCCGAGATCTTCACGCTCAACGCCGCGGTCACCGGCGCCAGCCGCCTGAGCGTCGGGCCCGACGTCGTCTTCTTTGGCGACAACGTCACCGGCGTGCGCAGCGCGGTCCTGCGGCCCGCAGCAGTCGGCGGCGACGAGCAGGTGTTCGTGACCCTGCAGCGGCAGGTCGAGGGGATCTTGAGCGGCACGTCGCTCGGCGTGTTCAGCGTGCCAGCACCCCGCCGCGGCGACGACGTCGAGGTCGCCGCCATCGACCTGACCGCCGAGACCGGCTGCCTCAACGCCCGCGGCATCGCCGTCGTGCCCGATCGCGCCGCCGGCCGCCCCGACGGGGCCGTCGCCGTCATCGTCGCGCTCCGCTCGCCCGATGCCCTGGCCCGCTTCGCCTGGGACGACGACACCGGCGCCTTTGCCCTCACCGACCTGCGCGAGACCTGCGAGGGGCCGATGAACCTGGCGGTGCTCGCCGGCGTCGACGAAGCGGTCATCGACGGCGCCGTGGGCGTCGGCGGCGTCGACCGCGTGCTCTTGACCTGCGCAAACGGCGAGGTCGTGCAGGCGCTCGATCCGTTGACGCTGCAGGTGCAAGACAGCCTGCGCTTCTTTGGCCGCAGCCCCTACGCCATCGCCGTCGACCCCGTGCACGGCGAGGCCTTTGTCAGCTTCTTTCTCGACGACAGCATCGGCGTCCTCGACCTCGTCGACGACGACGGCGCCCCGCAGCTGGCGGCGATCGGCCGCATCGGGACCCAACTCCCCCCGCCCCAGGATGGTCGCGAGTGAGCGTCTTCAAGTTGATGACTTCAGGCTCGCGGGCCGCCCGCTCCTCGATGTTTGCCGCCGGGCTCGTCGGCGTCGCCGGCTGCAGCCAGTGCGACACGCCGGTGCTGACCCGCGGCAACCTCGATCGCGTGGCCGACGTCGTCGTCGTCAACGCCGCTGACGGTCGGAGCTACGCCATCGCCAGCAACCCCGAGCTGCAGACCCTGCGGCTGCTCGATTTGACGTCGGGACGCTTCGCCGCTGCCCCCAACCAGTTTTCGCCGCTGTCGATCCCCACCGGACCCGACACGCGCCAGCTGACCCTCGGCGTCGACCGCAGCAGCGGCACCGCCGACGCCACGCGCTTGTTCGCCCTCGACGGCGGCGACGACTTCGTCCAGGTGATCCGCCTCGACGACCCGGATGACGGTGGGCCGCTGCAGGCCTTTGTCGAGATCGCCCGCGTCGCCACCGGCGCGAACCCCGTCGACGTCGCCGCCATCCGCGACGGCGACGTCGTCACCGTGGCCGTGGCCCTGGCCGACGGCGTCGTCGAGATCATCGAGCTCGAGGGCGACAAAGAAACGGCGCGGTCGACCATCGCCGTCGACGACACCCAGCCGGGCGCGCGCTTGTCCGCCATCGTGGCCGACCCGCTCGGCGAGAGCTTCGTCGTCGCCGACGCCGCGCTGTCGCAGGTGCATGTCCTGCACCGCCCGGTTGGCGGCGGTGCCGTCGAGCTCGCCGTCTCCCTCGACGTCGGCGGGCCGGTGTCGCGCCTGTCGGCCGGCGTCGTCGACGTCGTCGACGGCCTGGCGCCCGTGGTGGTCGCCCTGCGCACCGACGTCGACGCCGTCATGGCCGTGCGCCTGTTCCGGCCCGGCTTTCGCGAAGCGCCCTATGTGGTGCTCGGCGGCGCCGCCCTGCCGGCCCTCGCCGTCGAGGCCTACGTGCCCGACGCCCGCCCCGCGCCAGACGACACCGACGACGTCACCGTCTGCTGCCGCGGCCTGAGCGCCGACGCGATTGCCGCCGGCGAGGCCACCGCCGCGTTCGCCGCCGTCTGGCTCGCCGACGGCGACCTGCTCTACGTGAACCTCGCCGCCACCAGCCTCGACGGCGAGGCGCTGCCCCCGGGGCGCTCGGTGGTGAGGCTCGTCGACGACGACCTCGCGCCGCCGTCGGCGCCGTCGGGCATCGATCTCAACACCAGCCCGACCTTGTGGGTGCCCGGCCCCGGCGG
>JBKJNL010000851.1:0-3237 GCA_046593615.1 Myxococcota bacterium
GTTCGGCGGCAGCCAATTCTTTGCCGAAGCCGAAGGACCCTTCCGCGGCCTCAACGCCCGCTGCGTCGACGCCGTCTCTGACCTCTGGGTCCGCCGCGCCGCCGACGGGCGCTTCCGCCGTTTGCAGCTGCCGGCGCAGGCGCCGCGCCCGCCACCGATGGCCAACGCCAGCTTCGTCTTTGACACCCGGCGCAACACACTGGTGCTGGTCGGCCGCCCCACCGAGCGCCGGGTCACGTCGGCGCCGCAGATGTGGAGCTTCGACGGCGCGGCCTTTACGCAGCTCTGCACCGACGCCGCCTGCGTCGCGAGCACGCCCGAGGCGCTGAACAACATGGGGCTCACCGCCGATCCGGTGCGCCAGGTGCTCGTCGCCCACGGCGGCGACCTCGGCGCCGCCACCTATGAGTTCGACGGCGACCGCTGGCAGCGCGCCTGCGACGTCGACGCCGGCTGCGTCGAGACCACCGGCGGCACCGGCGCCCTCGTCTGGGACGACAGCGCCGGCCGCGTCCTGTGGTTCGACGGCACCGTCACCGCCGCCTGGAACGGCACGACGTGGACGACGCTGTGCACCGACGACGCCTGCGTTGCCTCGGCGCCGCCGGCGCGCACGAACACCACCGCCGCCTGGGATCGCCGCCGCGGCCAGCTCGTCACCTTTGGCGGCGACGACCCGACGTCGCCCCTGCAGTGCAGCGTCGGCTCGCAGACGTTCCCGCGCGATGGCGTGCCCGCTGAATTCGTCGTCACACCACCGTTTTCCGACACCTGGGAATTCGATGGCGCGCTGTGGACGCAGGCGACGCCGACGACGTCGCCGCCGTCGCGCGCGCTGCACGAGATGGTGTGGGACGAAGCCGCCGGCGCTGTCTTTGTCGTCGGCGGCGACGACTGCGCCTGCAACCAGACCGTGCGCGACCCCGGCCTGCGCGCGCAGATCGAAGAAGACGCCTGGGCCTTTGACGGCGTCGACTGGCGCCGCGTCGATCTCGCGCCCGCGGCACCGCCGGGCTTCACGCCGCGCGCGCCGCTGCCGCTGGCGTTCCACACGCTGGTGCCGTCGGCGGGCACGGGCGGCGTGCTCGCCTATGGCGACCAGGCGACCCGCCTGACGCTCATCAAAGACGGCCGCTTCTACGAGGCCGACGCCGAGGGCGGCGCGCCGACGTTCCTCGCGCCCATCGCCGCCGACGACGACGGCACCGTCTTTGCGCTCAACGGCGGCGACCCGTTCGCTTCTCAATTCGCGGGCCCCTCGATCGCGCCGGTGTGCACGCCCGACCCGACCTGCGGCCAAGGCGGCGGGCCCACCCCGACGTTCTTCGGCTACGCCCTCGCCCACGACGGCAACCGGCTCGTTGCGTACGGCGGCGCGCGCGATCTCAACCTGGGCTTCGGCTCGACGTTCAGCGTCACCGCCGTCGACGACACGTTCACCTTCAGCGCCACCACCGGCCTGCGCCAGCCCTGCGGCGCCGGCACCTGCGGACCCGGCAACCGCACGCGCGCGCGCTTGTCGGCGACGGGCAACAGCGGTGAGGTCTTGCTCTTCGGCGGCAGCGGCGGCGACACCCGCACCTGGCTGTTCGACAGCGACGACACGTGGACCGCGCAGCCGACGACGACGACGCCACCGTCACGCCAGGACCTGATCTTGACGTTCGACCCGACGCGCGCCGCGGTGGTGATGACCGGCGGCACCGACGACGACCCCGGCACCGACACCCGGGGCGCCTCGCTCGAGCGGCCGCTGCCCGACTTCCTCGACGTCGTCTACGAGTGGACCGACGACTGGCACGAGGCCCGCGTCGCCGACCCGGAAGGCGATGGCCGTCCGTCGCCCCGCTTCGCCGCCGCCGCCAGCGCCGACCCCGACGGCCACATCGTCGTGCAAGGCGGCGTGCCCTCGCCCACCCGCCTGTTCGGCGGACCGCCCGGCAGCAACCGCCTCACCGACGTGTGGACCTGGGACGGCGGCGCCTCGCTGCGGCCCGCCCAGCGCTTTCGCGTGACGACCGCGGCTGCCGGCTTGCGCGCCGGCGACCGCGTCACCGGCGCCGTCGTGCGCTGGTTCGGCGTCGACAACGGCGGTGCTGTTCCCGAGCTGCTGGTGTGGAACGGCGCCGCCTACGTCGCCCTCGACATCTCCATCGACGGCGGGGGCTGCGGCGCCGGCTGCGTCGAGGGCTCCCTCGACGAAGCCCTCGCCCGCCGCTCGCTCGTCGGCCCGGCCCGCGAGCTCGTCGTCGTCGCGCGCGGTCCCGTGAACGGCCGTGCTCCCGGCTACGCGACGCTGTCGACGGACTTCGTCGAGGTCGCGGTGCAGACGCGGCGCGATTGAGGGTCAGCACCGGCGCGCGGTGATCCAGGCCGCGCCTTGACCGGACACACCGCCTGCCCGGCGCCTCGGCCGCGCAAGTCAGGGCATCATCGCCCTCCCTCGCGGGAGGGATCGGTGGTCCCCATGAACATGTCGTCTTTGCGCGCTGCCCCTGGCGCTCAGCTCGTCGCTGGCCTCGTCGCGGCCCTCGTTGCGGTCGGCCTCACGGCGGGCTGCGACGTCGTCACCCCGTCGAACCCGTTTGATCCCGGCACAACGCCCGACCAGCAGGCGCCCAGCGCGATCATCGGCACGGTGGTGATCGTCGACGACGCCGACGACGACGTCCGGCAGGGCCAGCTGGAGAACATCCGCGTCGGCCTGATCGACGAGAGCGGACGCCGGGTCGAGATCGAGCGCGCGCCCCTCGAGAAGCCCCTCGACGACGTCGACGGCGGCGTCGGCAGCGGCACCTTCACGTTCGAGGGACTTGTGCCCGGCGTGTACACGCCGGTGTTTGCGGGCGAGCCCTCCACCCACGCGGCCGACGCGGTGGCGCCGGTGCGGTTGTTTCCCGGCGCCACCGTCGACGTTGGCGTGGTGGTCTTCACCTCTCGCACCGGCGACGCCGGGCCGGGCGCCATCAGCGGCACCGTGGCCTTTGACGGCGGCGGCGACGGCACCCGCACCATCTCGTTGTTCTCGCGCAGCGACGCGCGCGGGGTGCGCTTGCAGACCTCGGTGGTCAGCGCCGACGGCACCTTTGAATTCACCGCCCTCGACGTCGGCAGCTACGCCCTGGTCGCCGAAGGCGCCGCCCGCACGCCCGCCTACCGCCTCGACATCGAGGTCGGCGAGACCAACGGCGCGAGCCTGCAGCACGCCTTTGCCGGCGACGCGCAGATCGTTTTGCA
>JBKJNL010000939.1:0-6221 GCA_046593615.1 Myxococcota bacterium
GTCGGCTCTGTCGACGTCGACCTCGTCGGTGCCGCGGTTCGTTTCTGGGCCGGCGACCTCTCCCCCCCGGCCCCCCTCTCCACAGGAAGTGGCGAGGGGGGAGGAGAGGCGGGGAGAGGGGCGGTGGAGGGAGGCACCACTGACGTCGACAACAGCGCGATCATGCGGCGCACGCGGTCGCGTTTGTCGTCGTCGTCGACGTCGTCGTAGCCGCGGGCGGCCTCGCGCAGCGATCGCGCGGTTTCGTCGTCGGCGCCGCTGCGCTTGAGCACGGCATCGACGAGGGCTTCGACGCCGCGCAGCCGCGCGAGGTTGGCGAAGCTGTCCTTGCTGGCAAAGGTCAGCGCCGGCAGCAGCGCGCTTTTGACGTCGCCAGCGACGACGGCCGGGCTCGTCACTTGGGGTGGGCTTTGAGCCACTCGCGCACCTTGAAGTCGGCGTCGTTGCCGCCGAGCGCGAGGAACCGCTCGAGGTGGTAGCGCACCTTTTCGACCTCGTTTTCGCGGTTGAAGATCTTGGCCAGCGTGCGGTGCGGGTCGGGGTTCTTGCCGTCGAGCTTCAGCGACTCGTACAGCGCCGTGCGCGCCGGCCCGAGCTTGCCCTGGTCGTAGGCCCGCTTGCCTTCTTCGGCGAGCTGCCGCGATCGCGACAGCTGACCTTCGCGGGCCGCGAGCTGCGCGTCCTTCTTGCGAGCGGCTTCGCGTGCGGCGACGGCGTCCTTGATCGCTTTGCGCAGGTCGGCCGACTCTTTGTGGTCCGGGACGAGCTTCTCGATCTCGTCGACCTTGGCGACGGCGCCGTCGAGGTCGCCGCCGTCGAACAAGCGCCGGGCCTGGCCGGCGACGTCGCTGGCGATCTCGAGCGGCGTGGGCGGCGGCGGCGGCGGCGGTGGCAGGGCCTTGAGCGGCTGCAAGAAAGGCAGGCCGGCCGACGGCACGTCGACGACCTCGCGAAACGGCTCGTAGCCCTCGAGCGCCAATTCGACGACGTGGGAACCGGTGCGCACGCGCTTTTGCAGCGGGCTCGTGCCGACCGGCTCGCCGTCGAGCAGCACCTGGGCCGCGTTTGGCACCGTCGTCACGGTGAGCACAGCGGTGGCGCGCACGGCAAAGAAGACGCCGACGATCAAGACGACGACGCCGATGACGACGACGGCGGCGGCGGCGGCCGGCGACAGCGCCCGGCTCGTCTTCTTGCGCTTCATCTGCGTGCCGGCACGCGTGCCGTCGCGGCGCAGGTTGGTGACGCTCTTTTGCCCATCACCGGCGGCGTCGTCCTGGGCGGTGGCTTCGGCTTCGTCGACGGCCTCGTCTTGCGCGGTGCCGTCGTCGTCACCGCCCATGCGCGATGGGCGCCCGGTGCGTGACTGTCCGGTGCGTGATTGGCCCGTGCGCGAGAGGCCGGTGCGCGATTGCTCGTCGCGGACGACCCGCGAGGCTTCGGTCTGGCCCTTGTTCTTGTTCTTGTTCTTGCGACCGCGCGCGAGGGTGCCGGTGGCGTCGGGGTCGCGCTCGGGCGCCGAGGCGGGCAGGGGCGTGACTTCGTTGTTGGCGCCGTCGGGCCCGTCGGCCGCGGCTTCGACGGCGTCGTCTTCGATCTGCTGTGCCTGCCGTTTGGCGGCTCGCTTGGCCTCGACGGCCTCGAGGTCGATCATCGCGGTGCGATCGCTGGGGCGGGCGGCCACCACCTCGCGCAGCTCGGGGTTGCGCGGCAGCGGAGTGCCCTCGTCGGAGACGTCGTCGTCGTCGTCAGTCACGCGCCGAGCATAACCGCGTCCGTTGCCGGAACGAAGCACGGGAACACAGGGTCGCCGATTCGCGAACGACGGCAGCGCCGGACTATGGTCGTCGACGTGAGCCAAGCGCCGGCGCCGGGGAAACCCGAAAAGGAAAAGCCCGAGCAGCGAATCGGCGCCGTGCTGGCCGGCCGCTATCGGATCACGCGCGTGCTCGGCACCGGCGGCATGGGCTCGGTCTACGAGGCCATCCACACCACCACCGAAAAAAAGGTCGCGATCAAGCTGCTCGCCGGACACCTGAGCCGCGACCTGAAGCTCGTGGCCCGGTTCCGGCGCGAGGCCATGGCCGCCAGCCGGCTCGAGCACGAGAACTGCGTCAGCGTCGACGACTTCGGCGAAGACGGCGACGGCACCTTCTACATCGCGATGGAGCTGGTGAACGGCCGCGGCCTGGCCGACGAGCTGCGGGCCAGCGGACCCATGCCGGCCGGCCGCGTCGCACGCATCGGCGTGCAGCTCTTGAAGGCCCTCGACGCCGCCCACGTCGGCGGCGTGTTGCACCGCGATCTCAAGCCGCAGAACGTGATGGTCACGCAAAAGGCCGGCCGGCCCGACATCGTCAAGGTCGTCGACTTCGGCATCGCCAAGATCACGACCAACGACAGCGCCGACCAGCAGGCGCTGACCATCCCCGGCACCATCTTTGGAACGCCCGAATACATGTCGCCCGAGCAGGCCCGCGGCGAGACCCTCGACGCCCGCAGCGACCTCTACTCGGCGGCGGTGGTGCTCTGGCACATGATGCTCGGCCGCTCGCCGTTTCGCGGCAGCACCGTGCGCGACACGCTGCTCAAGGTGTTCTCCGAGACGGCGCCGTCGCCGATGCTGGAGCGTCCGGGAACGCTGTTGCCGCCGGGCTTCGAAGCGGTCTTGCAAAAGGCCATGGCCAAGAACCGCGACGAGCGCTGGGCCGACGCCGCCTCCTTTGCCGCCGCGCTCTCCCGCTTCGCCGACGGCGGCGTCGTCGATCTGCCGACGCGGGCCCGACCGGGGTTGCCGGTCGACGGCAGCGCCCCGGCGCCGACGCTGGAAAAGATGCCCGCGGTGTCGTCGTCGGTGCACCAACCTTCAGGGGCTGCACGCGCGATGTCGCCGCGCGACACCATCCCGCTGTCGGCCGCCGACATCGCCGGGGCCGCGGCCTCGATCAGCCCCGCAACCGAAATGTCGACGCGCTTCGGGTCGGCGCCGTCGCTGCCGCCTCCGACGGCCGCGGTGCCGTTTCCGTCGAGCGCGCCGTTGCCGGCGGCGCCGTTCGCGCCGCCCGCGCCCGCGCACCAGCCACCGGCGGCGCTCCAGGGTTTGTCGGCGCCGATGTCGACGCGGCCGCCGCCGTCGTCGCCGCGGCCGGGCCCGAGCGGCCCTGGAGCGGAGCGGCCGCCGCTGTCGCCGCCCGCGCCGCCCGCGTCGCAGCCCGCGCCGTCGCCCGTCGCGCCGCCGCCGCAGTCAACGGCGCCGGTCATCCCCGCCGGCGCGCCAAAAGCGGCGCGCGTGCTCAACGTCGACCAGGTCAAGCGCCAGTCGCAGTCGAGTCAGAACGTCGACGTCGCGCCCATCGCGCTCACAGCGCCGCCGCAGCGCATCAGCATCGCCGCCCTCGTCGTCGTCGTCGGCGGGCTGCTGCTGCTCGGCGGCTTCACCTTTGTCGCGGTGCTCGTCGTGCAGGGCAAGCTGTTGGCGCCTCCCGAGCAGGGGACCATGCCGATGATCACGACGCCGACGACGACGCCCGACAGCGTGCGCGGGGCGCCCATGAATCCCGGTGCGCTGCAGCAGGCGCTGCTCGGCGAGGTCCCGCTCGATCCCCTCGCCCGCGATGCAGCGATCGGGCGGGCCGAGCGCGCCATTGCCGAAGGACGACGGGGCGACGCGCGCACAGCATTTGAAGAAGCGGTCGCGGCCGATCCGACGGCGCCGCCGGCACTGATCGGCCTCGGCACGTTGGCGATGCAGCAAAAGGACTGGACGACGGCGCGCGACTGCTTCGACAAGCTGATGGCCATCGACAAGAACTACCGCCGGCAGTTCGGTCCCATGTACGCCCGCGCCAAGAAGCTCGCCGAAACCCCGCCGCCGTGACGACGTTGATCGCGGCTGACGAGCCGGGGTGACGGGTCGGGCTGAGGGCCCGGCGTGACGACCACCTCAGTGAACGCGCTTCTTTTCCACGAGGCCGGTGGCCTGCAGGACCTCGTCGTAGTTGTCCTCGGCAAAGGCCGTGAGCGTCGAGATGACGGTGGCGATGGTCTCCGCGTCGAGCGAGCCCAGCGGCATGTGAAACGAGTAGACGAGGACGTCAGCGTCGTCGAAGTCGTTGTCGAGGCCGAGCTGCACGTAGCCCTGCCGACACAGCCGAACCAGCTTCACCCAGTCGACCTTCTTGGCGTCGACGCCGACGAAGCGGAACGGATAGAGATCGAACACGGTGAGCTCGCCGACGTGCACGAGCATGGGCAGCTCGATCTGCCGCGTGGCCAGGCGCACCGCGATTCCGTTCTGCTCGGGGATCTTCACCTCGAGGGCTTCGCGGCAACCTTCGATCAGCGCCGCCAGCTCCCGCGTCGTCGTCGGCGCCTTTGTCGTCTGCGCCTTTGTCTTCGTCGCGGTCGTCGTCTTTGTCGTTGTCGCTCTGGCCGTCGCCTTTTGGGCAGGCGCCTTTTTGGCGGTCGGCTTCTGGGCAGGCGCAGTTTTTTTTGCGGCGGTGGCCGGCGTGGTTTTCTTTGTCGCTGTCGTCGTCGTTGCCTTTGGCGCCGCGGTCGTGGTCCGGGGGCTCTTGTTCTTCGTGGCCATGGTGCGCTCCGGACAATGTGCTACGGGTGATCGACGACGAGGAAACAAACGATGGCAGGTACGTTCAAGATCGCTGGCACCGTGGATTCATGGTGCGGCAAGTGCAAGCTCATCCTTGCTCACACCATCGAGACCCTTGATGGATTGAAGCCAGGACGGGTGCACTGCAACACCTGCAATTCTCAGCACGCCTACAAGCCCTATCTCCCCGGCGAAGCGCCGCGGCAGGTCAAGGCCCGTGAGCGCGCCGAAGAAGACGGCCCCCGAGCTCCCCAGCCCGGCAAGGTCAAGGCGTCGCACTATGAAGAGCTGATGAAGAACCGCGACCGCGCGGCGGCGCCGACGTACTCGCCAAAGACGAAGTACACGGCCGGCGACCTCGTCACCCACCCGAGCTTCGGCCTGGGCATCGCCATCGCGTTGAAGGACAGCACCAAGATCGAAGTGCTGTTCCCCGAGGGCCCCAAGGTCCTCATCCACGGTCGCTGACCCCACGAAGCAACGTCGTCACCGCGTCCGGCAACAACGGAGCGGTGACGACGTTGTCGTTTGCAGTGTCCGATCGAGAACCGGAGAAACCATGAGCATCCAGACCGTTGGTGTCGTTGGCGCAGGACAGATGGGCGCGGGCATCGCCCAGGTGGCGGCGCAGGCCGGCTGTGACGTCGTCGTCACCGACGTCGCCGACGCCGCCCTCGACAAGGGGCGCAAGAGCATCGGCGACAGCCTCGCCCGGCTCGTGAAGAAAGAGCTGCTCACGCAGGCCCAGGCCGACGAAGCCGGCCGACGCGTCACCTTCACCACCGACGTCAAAGCCCACGAGCGCTGCGACTTCATCGTCGAGGCCGCCACCGAAAACGAGGGCCTGAAAAAGAAGATCTTCGCCGACCTCGACGCGGTGGCCCGCCCGGGGGTCATCCTGGCCAGCAACACCTCGAGCATCAGCATCACGCGGTTGGCGGCGTCGACGGGTCGCCCCGAGCGCTTCATCGGCATGCACTTCATGAACCCCGTGCCGGTCATGAAGCTGGTCGAGATCATCCGCGGCATCGCCACCAGCGACGAGACGTACGCGTCGACGCGAGAGCTGGCCGAGCGCCTCGGCAAGACGACGACGGTGTCGAAAGACTACCCCGGCTTCCTGGCGAACCGCATCTTGATGCCCATGATCAACGAGGCCTTCTATGCGCTCATGGAAGGCGTGGGCAGCGCGGCCGATATCGATACAACCATGAAGCTGGGCACCAACCAGCCGATGGGCCCGCTGACCCTGGCCGACTTCATCGGCCTCGACACCTGCCTGGCGATCATGAACGTGCTGCACGACGGCATCGGCGACTCGAAGTACCGGCCGTGTCCGTTGCTGCGCCAGTACGTCGACGCCGGCTGGGTCGGCAAGAAGTCCGGTCGCGGCGTCTACCAGTACTGATTCCGCGGCGGGACGATTTGCCGACTGCGTCGCCTGCATCACCCCGCCACGGAATGTTCTTTACCCTCCGCCGGCGCGCTTTTTCCGCTGCGCTCCGCTCACGATGAAGGCTGATTGCACGGCCCTTGAAGCACCCATGAAAAAGCCCGCGATGAGCGCGCTTTTTCGTTGCTGTGGTGTGGCGCGATCAGACCGTGACCTCGG
>JBKJNL010000973.1:0-14465 GCA_046593615.1 Myxococcota bacterium
CGAAATCGACGCTGGCGTCGCCGACGACGACGCCAGCGTGATCCTGCAACAGACCGAAAACGGCGTCGCCGTGCGCATGGCGGTGCTCTACCTGTTGGCCGTGAGCCACTCCCACGAGGCGCCGTGAGCAACCTCGTCGACCTCAGCGCCACGTTGCGGCTGCCGCGCGCCCCCGACGAAGAGGACGCCGCCGCCCTCGTCCGCGCCGCCGTCGCCGGCGGCTTCGCCACCGTCGTCGTCAGCGTGCGCGCCCCGCATCCCGAGTCCGGTGGGCCCGTCGACGTCGACAGCCTGGCCGCCGTGCGCCGGGCCCTCGAGCTCGCCGACAGCCCCGTTCGCCTGGTGCCAGCGCTCGCGCCCCTCGTCGCCCGCGCTGGCTTCCACGACGTCGCCGACCTGGCGTCGATGGTCCGCAGCCTGCCCGCCGACATGCCCCGCGTGCTGCGCCTGCGCGGCGCCGTCGACGACGCGCTGCTCTTGCGCCGCATTGGCGACCTGGCCCGCGGCCTCGACGCGCTGGTGATCGTGCCGAGCTGCGATCGCGCCCTCATGGCCGGCGCCGTCGCCGTCGAAGGCGCCGTCGCCACCCGCCTCGGCCTGCCGGCGGTGCCCGAGGCGAGCGAGCACATCGCCATTTCACGAATCATCGAAGTGGCGCGAATGACCGGCGCCCGCTTCCACATCGCCGGCGTGTTCACCGCCGGCGGCGCCCGCGCCATCGAAGCCGCCGGCCTGTTCGATGCCGTCGGTGACGCCGTCACGGGCTCCGTCACCGGCTCCGTCACCGGCTCGGTCTATGGGTCGCACCTGTTGCTCGACGAGCGGGCGCTGCTGGCGAAGCGCTACGACACGCGCTTCCTCGCGAAGCCGCCGTTGCCCACCCAGGCGTCACGTGAAGCCCTGCTCGACGCCGTCAAACGGCACGTGCTGGTGGTGTCGAGCGGCCACCACGCGATCCCCAGGCGCGAGCGCGACCTGGAGATGACCCGGGCCACGCCGGGGATGACGACGCTGTCGTCGACGGCGACGTTGCTGGCGGCGCTGCTGTCGCCGGCTGAGCTTTTGCGGTCGCTGTCCACCGGGCCGGCCCGCATCCTGGGCATCGATCCGCCGTCCGGCCCGCTCGGCACGACGATGGATGCGGCGCCAATGCCCGACGATCTCTATCGTCTGGCCGACGAGGTGCGACTGTGACCGCGACCGTGAAGAATCCCGACCCTGCTCACAAGATCGCCTGGCTGGTCCTCGCCGACGGCACTGCCTTTCGCGGCAAGGCGTTTGGCGCGTCGACGACGACGGAAGGCGAGGTGGTCTTCAACACCTCGATGAGCGGCTACCCCGAGCTGCTCACCGATCCGTCGTACCGCCGGCAGATCCTGACGTTGACCGTGCCCGAGGTCGGCAACTACGGCGTCTGCGATCGCGACTTCGAATCCGGCGGCATCCAGGCCTCGGGCCTCGTCGTCCGCCGCCTCTCGCAGGTGGTCTCGAACTGGCGCAGCGATCGCGATCTGTCGTCGTGGTTGGCGTCGGCCAACATCCCGGGCATCGCCGGCGTCGACACCCGGGCCATCGTCCGTCGCCTGCGCGAAGGCGGCACCAAGGTCGGCCTGCTCTCGACGGACGGCACCGCCGTGAACGTGCTGCGCGAGCGCGCCGCCGCCCTGCCCGGCATGGCCGGTTGCGAGCTCATCTCGGTGGTCACCTGCAAGGCGCCCTACCGCTTCGAAGAAGGCATGGTCGACGACGCCGGCAAGGCGCTTCAGCCCCGCGTCTCCGGAGCAGGCGCGTCGGGCAAGCCCCACCACGTCGTCGCCTTTGACTTCGGCATGAAGAAGAACATGGCCCGCATGTTGGTGCACCGCGGCTGCCAGGTGACCGTGGTGCCGGCGTCGACGTCGGCCGCCGAGGTGCGCGCGCTCAAGCCCGACGGCGTGCTCTTGACCAACGGTCCGGGCGACCCGTCAACGGTGCCCCACGTCGTCAACGCCGTGCGAGAGCTGCTCGGCACCGTGCCGGTGTTCGGCATCTGCATGGGCCACCAGATCCTCGGCCAGGCGCTGTCGGCGTCGACCTACAAGATGCCGTTCGGCCACCGCGGCGGGAACCAGCCGGTCACCACCGACGTCGTCGAAGGGGTCGCCAACCGCGTGCTCATCACCTCGCAGAACCACGGCTTTGCCGTGAAGCCGGCCGAGCTGCAGTCGGCGCGGGCCAACGAGACCAACCTCAGCGATGGCACCAACGAGGGACTTGATGCTCCCGAAAAGTGGGCTTTCTCTGTCCAGTACCATCCCGAGGCAGCGCCCGGTCCGCACGATGCCGAACTGCACTTTGATCGCTTTATGAAAATGATGGACAAGTTCGCCAATCAAAGCCGATAACGAGATCACAAGGCGGGTGGAATGCAGAAGAAGCTGTTCGTGGCCATGGCCGGCAACATCGGCGCCGGCAAGACCACCGCCGCAAAGACGCTCAGCCAGCACTTCGGCTTCGAGCTCTTCGACGAGCCCGTCGTCGACAACCGCTTCCTCGCCGACTACTACCGCGACATGCGCCGCTGGAGCTTCACGCTGCAGCTCGAGTTCCTGATCAAGCGGGTGCAGCACCACGAGCTGATCCACCAGGTACCGAAATCATGCATCCAAGACCGTACACTGTACGAAGACCCTGAGGTCTTTGCCAAGTACCTGCACGGGCTCGGCAACATGACCAACAATGAGCTCGATCTCTATCATGATTACTTCGATCGACTGTCGAAGAATCTGCACAAACCCGACAAGGTCATCTGCTTCGTCGTGCCCGGCACCGGCACGCTGATGGAGCGCATCCAGATGCGCGGCCGCGCCGAAGAGAAGGGCATCGCGCACGACTTCCTCGAAGGCCTCAACGGCTACTACACGGCGTTCCCGTCGATCCTGACCGCGAAGTACAACGTCGAAGTCTGGAAGCTCGACGTCAGCAACATCGACATCCGCGCCGGCGCCGGCCGCGAGAAGTTCCTCGACGAAGCCGCCGACTTCTTTGCCCGGTAGGGCTTCGCGCGCCGAGCGGGACCTCACCCCCCCGGCCCCCTCACCACGGGTGTTCGCGGACTCGCTGTGGAGAGGGGGAGGAGAATAGCCGTCGAGCGGGTTCACACCCTTCGCGTGTCCGCTGTGTCAAACCCGATGGCGCGCGCGGTGAAGACTCGCGCGGGACATCGCTCCACGACGGTGTTTTCCTCCTCCGGCTACAGCACCGCGCGGACGCAGAAGTCGCCGAAGCCTTCGTCGACGCCGCGCTCGCTGGCGAAGCGGGCGGCGATGCCGTCGAGCAGGGCCACGGCCTCGTCTTCGCTCTGGCTCTCTTTGTAGAGCTTGTTCAAGCGCTCGCCTCTGACGTCGCCGCCGAGGTGGACGTTGTAGAGGTTCGGCCCTTTGCCCACGAGCGCGACCTCGGCGAGGTAGGGGCGCGCGCAGCCGTTGGGGCAGCCGGTGATGCGCAGGTGCAGGCGGACGTCGGCGACGCCGTGGCGCACCAGCACCTCGTCGAAGCGGGCGACGAAGCCGGGCAACATGCGCTCGGCCTCCGACATCGCCAGCGCGCACGTCGGCAGCGCCACGCAGGCCAGCGCGTTCTTCTTGAGCGGCGAGGCGCGCTCGAAGCCGTCGAGGTCGTGGGCGCGCAGCACGGCTTCGATGGTGGACCGCTGGTCGTCGTCGATGCCGGCGATGATCAGGTTCTGGTTGGCCGTCAGCCGGAAGTCTCCGGTGTGGATTCTCGCGATGGCGCGCAGCCCGTCGAGATGTGTCCCGGCGGCTCGTCCGCTGTCGAGGTGCAGCGTGCAGTGCCACTTCTCGTCGTGGCCGCGGACCCAGCCGAAGCGGTCGCCGTTGTGCTCAAAGGCCATCGGTCGCGCCGGCGCGAGCCCGAAGCCGAGGCGCGTCTCGAGCTCGCCCTTGAACCAGGCGATGCCGCGATCTTCGATCGTGTACTTGAGCCGCGCGTGCTTGCGGTTGGTGCGGTCGCCGAAGTCGCGCTGCACTTTCACGACCTGCTCGGCAGTGATCAACAGCTGCTCGCGCGTGACGAAACCGATCACGTCGGCGACGCGCGGGAACGTCGCTTTGTCGCCGTGGGTGGCGCCCATGCCGCCGCCGACCAGCACGTTGAAGCCGAGCAGCCGGCCATCGTCTTTGCCCTGCCCGAGCACGGCGACGAAGCTCAGGTCGTGGGCGTAGACGTCGACGTCGTTGTGCGGCGGGACCGCGATGGCGATCTTGAATTTTCGCGGCAGGTAGTTGGAGCCGTAGATGGATTCGACGGGTTCTTCGTCTTGGTCGTCGCCGTCGAGCCAGATCGACGAGTAGGCGCGCGTGTGCGGCAGCAGGTGCTCGGAGAGCTTGACCGACCAGGCGTAGACGTCGGCGTGGACGCGGCCGTCGACGGGGTTGGGGTTGCACATGACGTTGCGGTTAACGTCGCCACAGGCGGCCAGCGTGTCGAGCAGCGCCTTGTGGATGCCCTGCATGACGCTCTTGAGCTGGGGCTTCACGACGCCGTGCAGCTGAAAGGCCTGCCGTGTCGTCAGCCGCAGCGAGCCGTTCGCGAAGCGCGTGGCCAATTCATCGAGCAGCAGCCACTGCTTCGGCGTGCACACCCCGCCCGGCAGGCGCGTGCGCAGCATGAACGAGAACGCCGGCTCGAGCTTCTGCAGGCGTCGCTCGTCGCGCAGGTCGCGATCGTCTTGTTGGTAGCTGCCGTGGAACTTCAGCAGGTGCGTGTCGTCGGCGCGCAGCGCGCGCGTCAACGGATCGCCCAGGCTCTCCTGGAGGGTGCCGCGCAGGTGGCGGCTCTTGGCCTTGATGTTCTCGACCTCGGCGAGCGGTGCTGCAGAGGCAGGTGCTTTCGTCGTCGTCATCGATGTTCCTCAGTAGACGTCGCGGCGGTAGCGGCCGCTTGCGCGCAGGCTGGCGAGCCACTCGTGGGCCTGGTCGGCCGATCGGCGGCCGTGCACCTGGGCGATGTCGATCAAGGTCTGTTCGACGTCGACGGCCATGCGCTCGGCGTCGCCGCAGACGTAAAAGGCGGCGCCGCCGTCGAGCCACTTCCACAGCTCGGCGCCACGCTCGCGCAGCCGCTGCTGCACGTAGATCTTGTCGCGCTGGTCGCGGGAGAACGCGACGTCGAAGCGGTGGAGCGAGCCGGCCTTGACCGCCGCCTGCCACTCGACCTGGTAGTGGAACGTCGTCGAGAAATTCTGCTCGCCAAAGAAGAGCCAGTTTCGTGCTTTGGCCGCGCGCTCTTCGCGCTCTTGCAAGAACGCCCGAAACGGCGCCACGCCGGTGCCGGGGCCGACCATGATGACGTCGACGTCGTCGGCGGGCAGCCGAAACAGCTGGTTTTCTTCGACAAAGACCCGGGCGCGCTGGTCGCTGTCTTCGTCGACCCGCCGCGTGCTCAAGAAGTGCGAGGCCGCGCCGGCGCGGCGGCGGCCGTCGACGGCGAAGTCGAGGTGCGCGACCAGCAGGTGGACCTCGTCGCCGACGCGCTTCTGGCTCGAGGCGATCGAGTACAGCCGCGGCGTGAGCTTGCGCAGCGCGCCGATGAACGACGTCGCATCCCAGGCCGCCGGCTTGCTGCGCACGACGTCGACGACGTGGACCTTCTTCAGGTCGAGGAATTCGCGGCCGCCGCGCTTGGCGTGCTCTTGCACGAAGCCGCGGGCGACCTTGGTGACCTCGAGCTCGGTCCCGAGCCACTGGCCAAGCGGCAGCGAACGGCCGTCGCGGGCGACCACGTCGTCGGCGTTGGCGCCGAGCAGCTGCAGCAATTCGTCGACGACGAACGGCGGGTTCTCGGGCCACACGCCGAGGGAATCACCGGGCTCATAGCGCAGGCCCGAATCGGCCAGTGAGAGCTCGAGGTGACGCACGTCTTTGCCGGCGCCGCGGCCGGTCAGGCGCTGGTTCACGAGGATGGGCGCGTTGAACGGCTTCTCCTTGGTGAACGTCGAGGTCGCGTGACCGGTCTTGAGGGTGGCGCCGAGAGTCGGGCCCGGCGCCGCGATCGACATCGTCATCGTTCTCGGGCTCAGCTGCTCGACGACGCGGGCGAGGAAGCCGTTGGCCACGGCCTCGAAGTCGAGGTCGCAGTCGGCGCGCTCGGTGATGCGTGCCGCGCCGAGGGCGGCGAAGCGTTCGTCGAGGACGCGGCCGACGTGGCAGAACTTCGGGTAGCTGGTGTCGCCGAGGCCGAGCACGGCGAAGCGCGCGTTGGCCAACGACGGCGCTTTCTTCGACAGCACGAAGTCCCAGAAGCCGCGGCTGTCTTCGGGTGGGTCGCCGTCGCCCTGCGTCGAGACGACGACGACGACGACGCTCTCGTCCTTGAGCTCGCGGGTGGCATAGGCGCTGGCGCGCACGGCGCGGGCGGCGACGCCTGTGCCCTCGAGCTGGCTTTTCAGCTTCTCGGCGAGCGCGCGGCTGTTGCCGGTCTGCGTGCCGTAGAGGATCGTGACCGGCTTCGCAGACGACGCCGACGGTGCCGGTGACGACGTCGATGGCGACGGCGCAGTCACCGAGGCCGACGCCAGGCCGGCCGCGAAGCCGCTCAGCCAGGCCAGCTCGGAGACACCGAGGCCGTGCACGAGCTGCTGCAAGAGCGCGACACGATCAGCGGGAAACGGCGCGGCGAACGCAGTGGTCAACATCGGGGCGGTTGTCGTCGCGGGAGTTGTGGTGGTCGGCGCCTCGACCTTCGGCGGCGTCGTCGACTCGACCTTCGGCGTCTGCGCAGTCTTGACCAGGGCGGCGATCATGCCGGCGCCGACGGTGTCGTTGGTCAGCGCGTCGATGAGGATGAACGCGCCCGTGGAGCGGTCACCGCGGTAGACGTCGGCGGCCAGCGGCTTGCTGCACACCAGGCGCACGCGGCCGATCTCGTTGAGCGCCAGCGACGTCGTCGGGGCTTCACCGAGCGTCTCGAGATCACGTTTCCACAACAGCTCGTCGACGACGGCGTGGACCTGCCGCGTGGTGTGCTTGAGCAGGAAGCGCTGACCGGGCTCGATCGGCGTGTCGGCGAACCAGACGACGTCGGCGTCGAAGCGGTCCCAGGGCTGCGGCGCCTGGCCCACGTGGGCGATGAGGTCGCCGCGGGCGACGTCGACGTTGTCGGCCAGGCGCAGGACAATCGCCGCGGGCGCGCGGGCTTCGGCGAGCGGGCCGTCAAAAGTGTCGATGCCGGCCACGGTGGTGCGCTTGCCCGAAGGAAGCACGACGACGTCGTCACCGACCTGGACGCGGCCGCTGGTCACGGTGCCGGCGTAGCCGCGGTAGTCGAGGTTCGGGCGCAGCACCGTTTGCACCGGGAAGCGCAGCGCGGCGCCGTCGACATCGCGCTGCACGGGCACGCTCTCGAGCCACTCGAGCACCGTGCGGCCACGGCCGCCGCCCGGCGTGACCGCGCTGTGGAACGGCGTCAGCGCGCTGGGGGTGGCGATGTTGTCGCCGCGCACCGCGCTGACCGGAAAGGTCTCGACCGATGCGAAGCCCAGCTGCCGCGTAAAGGCGTCGACGTCGGCGCGGACGCGGGCGTAGACGCCCGCTGGACCTCCGCTCACTTCTGGCGGAACGAGGTCGATCTTGTTGATGCACACCGCGAGGTGCTTGATGCCAAGCAGGTGGGCGATGAACGCGTGGCGGCGGGTCTGGGCCAGCACACCGAGGCGGGCGTCGACGAGGATGACGGCGGCGTCGGCGGTGGAGGCGCCCGTCGCCATGTTGCGCGTGTACTGCACGTGGCCGGGCGTGTCGGCGATGATGACCTTGCGCTTCGTCGTCGAGAAGTAGCGGTAGGCGACGTCGATGGTGATGCCCTGCTCGCGCTCGGCGAGCAGGCCGTCGGTGAACAGCGAGAAGTCGAGCACGCCGTCTTTGCTGCGCTTGCGGATGGCCGCGATCTGGTCTTCGAACAGGCCGTCGCACTCGAACAGCAGCCGGCCGATGAGCGACGACTTGCCGTCGTCGACGCTGCCGACGACGACGATGCGGATCAATTCCTTGTCGCCGAGCGCGTGGGCCAGGGGTTCCGACGACAGTGATTTTGGAGAGAGGGGGGCGTTCATCAGAAGTAGCCTTCGCGCTTCTTGGACTCCATCGAGCCTTCTTCGTCGTGGTCGATGAGGCGCCCTTGCCGCTCGCTCTGCCGCGTCTCGACCATCTCTTTGAGGATGTCGTCGATGGTGAGGGCCTCGGACAACATGGCGCCGGACAGCGGGTAGCAGCCCAGGGTGCGGAACCGCACGCGCAACATCTCAGGCACCTCGCCCTTCTTCAGACGCATGCGCTCGTCGTCGACCATGACCAGCGTGCCGTTGCGCCGGACCATGGGGCGCTCTTTGGCGAAGTAGAGCGGCACCACCGGGATGCTCTCGCGCTTCACGTAGGTCCAGACATCGAGCTCGGTCCAGTTCGACATCGGGAACACCCGCATGCTCTCGCCGTCGTCGACGCGCCCGTTGTACAGGCTCCACAATTCCGGGCGCTGGCGCCGCGGCTCCCACTGCCCGAAGCGATCGCGGAACGAAAACACGCGCTCTTTGGCCCGCGATTTCTCCTCGTCACGGCGGGCGCCACCGAACGCGGCGTCGAAGCCGTGCATCGACAGCGCCTGCAGCAACGCCTGCGTCTTCATCGCCGTCGTGTACTTCTGCGACGACGTGTCGAAGGGGTTGATGCCCTGCTTCAGCGCTTCTTCGTTGGTGTGCTTCAGCAGCTTGATGTTGTGCTGCGCCGTGAAGCTGTCGCGAAACGCGATCATCTCCTTGAACTTCCACGTCGTGTCGATGTGCAAGAGCGGGAACGGCAGCGGCGCCGGGTGGAACGCCTTCCGCGCCAGGTGCAGCAGCACCTGCGAGTCCTTGCCGATGGAATACATCATCACCGGATTCTTCATCTCGGCGACGGTCTCTCGCAGGATGCCGATGCTCTCGGTCTCGAGCACGTCGAGGTGGGTCTTCACGACGACGCTCCCGCGCGTTGCTTGAGCGCGTACACGACGTCGACCCCGGCTGGCTCACGGGCCAGCTGCGTGCGCAGGCCGACGACGTCGCCGACCACCAGCAGCGCCGGTGAGCCGACGTCGGCCGCGAGCACGGCGATGGTCGAGAGCGTGCCGTCGACGACGCGCTGGTGCTCCCAGGTGCCAGCTTCGATGACGGCGGCGGGCTTCGTCGGCGACGCGCCCGCGGCGATCAACGACGCCGTCGTCGACGACAAACGCTTGCCGCTCATGAACACCACCAGGGTCTCGCTGCGGGCCAGGTGTGCCCAATCGACGTCGACGCTTCCTTCTTCGTTGGAGCGCACCGCGGTCGCGAACGTCACCGAGCCCGAGAGGCCGCGGTGCGTGACCGGGATGCCGGCCGCCGATGGCGCAGCGATGCCGGCGCTGACGCCGGCGACGACCTCCCAGGCGACACCGGCGGCGGTGAGCGCGAGGGCTTCTTCGCCGCCGCGGCCAAAGACGAACGGGTCGCCACCCTTCAACCGGACGACGACGCGGCCGAGGCGGGCCTGCTGCACGAGCAGCTCGTGGATGTCGTCTTGCGCGGCGGATTCTCCGCGGGCTCCGTCGACGCCGGCGCTGCCTTCTTTGCCGACGTAGAGCAGGCGCGCATGGCCGCGGGCGTGGGCCAGCACGCCGGGGTGCACGAGGCGGTCGTAGACGACGACGTCGGCGGCGGCGATGAGGCGCGCGGCCTTGAGGGTCAGCAATTCCGGATCGCCCGGGCCGGCGCCGACGAGGAAGACCTTGCCGTTCATCGTGACTCTCCGGCGGCGTTTGACGACGACAGGGCCTGTCGCACGGCCGCAAAAGCCTCGCGCCGACGACCGCTCAACAGCAGCGCACCGGCGTCGCCGTCGACGAGGGACTTCAAGGTCTTCATGCGATCGGGTCCCGCCGGCAGCCTGGTGCGCAAGAAGCCGATGACGCGCGCGACCTCGACGTGACGACGCGACACATGGCCCATCAAGCTGCGCCGCAGCGACGCCGACAGCGCCGGCGCCACGCCGTTGGACGACACCGCGATCGTCAGCGGGCCGCGCTTGCCCACCGAGGGCAGCGTGAAGTCACACAGCGCCGGCACGTCAGCGGTGTTGATCCAGACGTGCGCTGCGCGGGCCGCCGCCGCGAGCCGCACGCTGACGTCGACGTCGTCGGTGGCGGTAAAGGCGAGGTCGCGGCCGACCACGTCTTCGTCGACGGCGACGCGTTCGTGCCAGATGAGCTTGTGCGCATCGGCCAGCGCGCGCAGCGCGGCGGTCACCATCGGGGCGACGACGGTGACGACGGCGCCGGCCTCGACGAGGGCGACGACGCGGCCTTCGGCGACGACGCCGCCGCCGACGACGACGACGTCACGACCCTGCAGCTGCAGGCACACGGGGTAGTCAGCCGAGCTTCGCAACATGCAGGCCGCACTCCTTGTGATCGGGCGATTCCCACCACCAGCGGCCGGCGCGCTCGTCTTCGCCGGCAGCGACGGCGCGCGTGCACGGGGCGCAGCCGATCGAGGGGAAACCCTCGTCGTGCAGCCGGTTCCACGGCAGCTTGTGTTCCTTCACATAGGCCCACGTCTGCTCCGTCGACCACGACGACAGCGGGTTGAATTTCCACAAGCCGTTGCCGGCGTCGAAGGCGGCGACGTCGACGGCGTTGCGGGTCACCGACTGCGCGCGGCGCAGGCCCGTCAGCCACGCCGAACGACCCGCGACGGCGCGCTTCAGCGGCTCGACCTTGCGGATGCGGCAGCACTCCTGGCGGTTCTCGATGGAGGTCTTGAACGAAAAGAACCCCTTCTCGCGCGTCAGCTGCCGGGCGGCGGCGGCGGCCGGAAAGAACGGCTCGATGACGACGTCGAGGCGCCGGCGCACGGTGTCGATGAGCTCGTAGGTCGCCTCGGGCAGGCGCCCGGTGTCGAGGGTGAAGAAGCGCACCGACGGCGCGTGTTGCCGGCAGAGGTGCAACAACGCGATGTCTTCGACGCCAAAAGAGCAGGCGACGGCGGCTCGCTCGCCGAAGCGCTGCTCGACGAAGCCCAACACCTCAGCGACCGGGGCGTCGGCCAGGCGGTCGCGCTCGTCGCTGCTGAGGCTCTGGGATGCGCTGGCTTCCGTGGGGGCGGACATGGCGTCCACTATAACGGACGACCGTCGCGCTGCAAAGCGAAACGTCTGTTTTAGCGGATCTGCCGGCTCACGGCCCCCCGCTCCAGGGGCCGGGCCGGAGGCGGTCGGCTATTCGACGGTGACGCTCTTGGCGAGGTTTCGCGGCTGGTCGACGTCGAGGCCGCGCAGATCGGCCACGTGGTAGCTGAACAGCTGCAGCGGCAGCACCGACAGCACCGGCATCGTGCGCGGGTGCGCCGACGGCACGCGGAACAGCTCGGGCACGTGCTCGTCGAGGGCGTGGTCGTCGTCGGCGACGACGGCCATGACGCGGCCGCCGCGGGCGCGGGTCTCTTCGAGGTTGGAGATGACCTTCTCGTAGCCCGGTCCGGGCAGCGCGAGCACGAGCACCGGCATGGCCTCGTCGATGAGCGCGATGGGGCCGTGCTTCATCTCGCCGGCGGCGTAGCCCTCGGCGTGGATGTAGCTGATCTCTTTGAGCTTCAAGGCGCCCTCGAGGGCGATGGGGAAGTGCACGCCGCGGCCGAGGAACAACATGTCGCGAGCCCCGACGTGGTTCTGGGCAATCGCGCGAACGTCTTCTTCGCGGGTCAGCACCTTTTCCATCTCGATGGGCAGGCGCGCGAGGGCGCGCAGGTCTTCGAGCAGCGCGTCTTTGCTCATGGTCTGGCGGAGCTGTGCGAGCTGCAGCGCCAACAGATGCAGCGCGACCAGCTGGGTGACGAACGCTTTCGTCGACGCCACGCCGATCTCGGGTCCGGCGCGCGTGTAGAGGGTGCCGGCGCCGAGGTTGTCGGCGCTGCCGCCCGCCGAGGCCGGCTGGCACAAGCGCGGAATCGCGGCGTCGACGACGTTGCAGATGGCCATCACCGGTGAGCCGCGGCGCTTGGCCTCTTTGAGCGCGGCCAGGGTGTCGGCGGTCTCGCCCGACTGCGAGATGGCCAACACCAGGGTGCCCTCGTCGAGGACGGGGTTGCGGTAGCGGAACTCGGAGGCGAGCTCGACGTCGCACGGCAGGCGCGCCAGCTCTTCGATGTAGTAGCGGCCGACGAGGCCCGAGTGCCAGCTGGTGCCGCAGGCGATGACGACGATGCGCTTCACCTTCTTGAGGGCGTCGTTCTCGATGCCGTCGAGCAGGACAGCGGCGTCGTCGAAGCCCAGGCGCCCGCGCAGGGTGTCGGTGATGGCGCGGGGCTGCTCCATGATCTCTTTGTGCATGAAGTGCTTGTGGCCGCCCTTCTCGGCCATGACCGCCGACCAGGTGATGGTCTTCTGCGGCCGGTCGACGGTCTTGCCGTCGGCGTCGACGACGACGAAGCCGTCTTTGGCGATGGTGCCGCAGTCGCCGTCTTCGAGGAACACGAAGTTGCGCGTGTGCGAGAGCACGGCGGGCACGTCGGAGGCGAGGAACATCTCGCCCTGCCCGACGCCGACGACCAGCGGGCTCGCCAGCCGGGCGAAGCCGATCAAGTTGGGCAGCGTGTCGTCGATGACGGCGAGCGCGTAGGCGCCGTGGACGCGGGCGACGGCGGACTGGATGGCCTGCACCAGCGTCTTGCCGTCTTGGCGGGCCATCGAAATCAGATGGGCGAAGATCTCGGTGTCGGTGTCGGACGAGAACACGCGGCCTTGCTTCTCGAGGGCGATGCGCAGCTCGCGGTGGTTCTCGATGATGCCGTTGTGCACGACGGTGACGCCGTCGCTCGTGTGGGGGTGGGCGTTCTTTTCGCTGGGGCGGCCGTGGGTGGCCCAGCGGGTGTGCCCGATGCCGGTGTTGCCGGGGCACGGCTCGGTCGCCAGGCGGGCCTTGAGGGCCGCGAGCTTGCCCACCGCGCGACGCACCGTGCGCTCGCCCTTTTCGTCGAGCGTGCAGATGCCGGCCGAATCGTAGCCGCGGTACTCGAGCTTTTGCAGGCCCTCGACGAGGACGGGCTCAGCGAGACGGGGACCGGTGTATCCGACGATGCCGCACATTGTTCTCTCCCAAGGGGCCACCGCTTTTCGATGGCGACTGCAAACCCGACCTCTGGAATCGCGATTCCGGGGCTCTCCCGCAACAAAGAACCGCGTGCCGTGCCCGCCGATCCGGCGCCGATCTGCCGCCGATCTGCCGCCGGACCCGCGTCAACCCGGCGACGACGAGCGGCGTTGCGACCGTCGAGACGCCTGCTAACACGAGGTCGATTTCCTGGAGGATTCTCATGTTGCGCACCTTGTCGTTCCTGGCCGCGTTGTCGGCGTCGCTGTTCTTGACCGCCTGCCCCGCCACCCCCGTCGAGGGCGAAGGCGAGCCCAACGAAGGCGAAGGCGAGCGCGGTGACGAAGGCGAAGGCGAAGGCAACGAAGGCGAAGGAGAAGGCGGCGAAGGCGAAGGCGAAGGAGAAGGCGTTGGAGGCGAAGGCGAAGGCGAAGGCGAACGCGAAGGCGCCTGCGACACCAACGCCGACTGCCCCGCCGCGCAGGTCTGCTTCCCCGACGACGACACCGGCTTGAACGCGTGTGGCGCCTGCATCGCCAGCGACGAGTGCGACGCCGACGAAGACTGCGTCGAAGGCGCCTGCGTCGTCCCCGGCGGCGAAGGCGAAGGCGAAGGCGAAGGTGAAGGTGAAGGTGAAGGCGAAGGTGAAGGTGAAGGCGAAGGCGAAGGCGAGCTCGTCGCCGGCGACGGCATCGACGAAGTCCGCGCCGCCGCCGTCACCGCCGTCAACATCGCGGTCACCGACGTCGTCGTCACCTACATCCGCCCGAACCTGGGCGGCAACGACGGTGCCGGCTTCTTTGTGCAGCAGTCGCCCACCGGTCCCGCCGTCTTTGTCGCGGGCACTGCTCCGGTCGGCCTCGCGGTCGGCGACCTGGTGAGCTTCACCGCCGCCACCTTGCGCGACGTCGAAGGCCGTCGCGAGGTCGCCACCTTCACGGCGCTCACCGAGCAGGGCTTCGGCGACACCGACTTCGCCCAGGACTTCGGCAACGACGCGGCGGTCGTCACCGGCATCGCCGACCGTGAGTCCGAGCTGCAGCGCACCACGGTCACCCTGACGGAAAACCCGACCCGCCCCTCTGGCGGCGCCTTTCGCAAGGGCACCGTGACGACGACCGCGCTGCCCACCGCGCCCACCAACCTCGTGCTGCGCCTGTCGGGCCCCGTCGTGGCCGCGGCCGGCCTGGTCGCCGGCTGCATCGTCACCGTCGAGAGCCCGCTGGGTCGCTTGACGCCCGCCGGCGCCAACCCCGTGGTCGAAGGCCAGATCACCGCCTGGGAGATCGACCAGATCGTCGCGGTCGACG
>JBKJNL010001008.1:0-8038 GCA_046593615.1 Myxococcota bacterium
GAGCTTGTTGTAACGGCCGCGGCTCACCCAGTACTCGACGTTGCCGCGCAGCTTGCCCATGGCCTCGGCGGCACTTTTGCCGGTCACGTCAAGGTTGAAGCGGGGGCGGTCGGCGTCGACGGGGGGCGCGTCGGGATCGGCTTCGACGGGGTCGTCGTTGACGAGCTCGGCTTCGAGGGCGTCTTGCTTCGACGACCCCTGCTTCGACGAACCCTGCTTCAACGAACCCTGCTGCGAAGAACCGGGCTTGAACGAGCCGCTGTTTTCGCTCTTGTCGGACGACGACTTCTGCTCGCTCATGGCGCCCTCGGGGTTCTCGTCACCGTAGACGCAGCGCGCCGTACGACAACTTCTTCACCAGCCTAGCGACGGGCGGGACGGGGCGCGCGCGATTCCCGGGGCGGGCATCAGCGGCGCGCGTCAGCGGGCACACAGGGCGCCGAGCGCCGCGGCCAGCATGTCTTCGGTGGCGCCCCTGGCGCAGTCGCCGTCGACGTCGACGCCGCTCTCACCGACGTCACAGCTCTCGGGCCAGGTGACGAGCTCCACGCGCGGCTGGCTGCACAGGGTGGCGTCGCTGCTGGGCTGCCAGGTCACGCGGGCCTTGCCGGTCTCGCCGGCGCGGCCCAACGGACGGGGCACGTCGATGAGGGCGCCCGAGCCCGGCAACGGACAGCCGCACACCGACGGATCGCCGAAGCGCAGGTGATCGCCAAAGGTCTCGATTCCGACCGTGACATCGGGGTCGGCCCGCGACGCGCCCATCTTGACGAACGCGCTGTCGCCGTCGACGTCGAGGCCGAGGGTGGCAAAGGTGGTCTCCGAGGCGCACTCGAGGCCGCTGGCGAGGCCGCCGTGCTCGACGAACGAGAAGCGCTGCGCGTCGCTGATGTCGGCGACGAAGCGGTCGGCGCTGGTGCCGACGTCGACGGGGCCGACGTCGATCAGCAGGGTGCCGTCGAGGCGGCGCACCTCGTTGAAGGTGAAGTCGTCGAAGCCAAGCGCTGCCACCTCGGCGGCGCCGACGTCGACGACACCGACGTCTGACAAGCGCGTCAAGGTGACGGCGCCGTTGTAGACGACGCCGCCGAGGGTGCAGAGGTCGAACGACAAGCGCAGCGCGGTGGCGGCGCCGTCGGCGTCGCAGTCGACGACGCTCCGCTGCTCGCCGGCGGTGCACGACAACGGCACGGCCTCGCCGCACGAGACGCCGTCCCAGCCGTTTTCGACGACGTCGTTGGCGGTGCCGTCGGCAAAGATGCGCAGGAGGTTTCTGGCCACGATCACCGGGGCCTCGACCTGGGCGCCGCCAAGGGCGACGACGCTGGCGAGGTCTTGCGGGTTCAACAGCAGGGCGCCGATGGTTTCGTCGTCGGCGTCTTCGAGCACCGCGCGCATGCGCTGCAACGTCGACGGCCGCAGGGTCTCGTCGCAGGTGAGCTTCTCGAGCAGCGCGTCCTCGAGCTCTCGGCGGACCTCGGCGACCGACGGCGGCGGCGGCAGCTCATCGCCAGGCGGGCGCGCTGCGGGATCACACGCGCCCACAGCGGCGCAGGCGGAGACGACGACGACGGCCAGGGGAGACACACGCATGCGCCCATCATCCCAAGAAGCAGGCCGCTGCGAACCACCCCGCCGCAATGCGACGCCTCGTCGGCACGCGCCGCTTTGACGCAGCGCGCGCGCGACAGCGCCGTCGTGGGTTGTGGTGGCAGCGTGACGTCGTGCTCAGCGGCGACGTCAGCGGCGACGTCAGCGGCGACGGCGACGCAGCAGCCCGACCAGGCCGATGAGCGCGACGCCGACGACGCCGGCTTCGCTGTTGCCGTCGCTGTTGCAGCCACAGCCCGACTTCACCGACGGCAGCACCGGCTCCGCAGCCGCACACGAAAACGCCGCGTCATAGAAAGCGGCCGCGCCGGTGGGCTCGATCTTCACGCGAAAGTCACCGGCCGGCAGGTTGTCGGCGCTGACGTCGACACCCGGGCCGGCGATGACCCCTTCGGCATCGAGGATCGAGGCCTGCACGCCCGTGCCCACCAGCGCCACGCGCAGGCTGTCGCCCTGCCGGACCTCGACGACAAAGAAGTCGGGGTCGGCGGCGGTGAGCTGCTGCTTTTCCTGCCCGCAGAACCCGCGGGTGGCGCTCGGGCCGTCGTCGTTTTCTTCGAGCACGTCGTCGCTGCCGGTCTCGGGCACGTCGCCGCCGGCGGCCGAGCAGATGGCCGTCAGGCGGTAGCCGACCGCCGCCTGCGACGTCGTGATGCGCGCCAACACCACCGGACCCTGCGAGGTCGCACGCAAGGCCCCGCCGACGCCCAGGATGTCGGGCGCCGTCGCCAACGACGCCGTGCCGTCGGCGGTGAACAGCTCGACGCCGATGGGCGTGCCGGCCGCGGCGCCGATGCCGATTTCGACGGCGGTGTCGCTGGGCGCGTCGACGGCGAACCAGTCTTCGTCGTCGTTGCCGACCTGCAGGTCGATGGCGTTGCCGCAGCGGATGGCAAAGGCGTCGCTGGCCTGGTCGTTTTCTTCGCCCACGGTGTCGGCGTTGGGGTTGACGGCGCCGTCGGTGGAGAGCTCGATGCTGCGCTCGGGCGTCACCGAGGCGTTGCCGGCGTTGTCGATGGCCCGCACCGAGAAGCTGCGGTTGCCGACGCCGACGTTCAAGGTCCAGGTGAATGTGCTGCCGCTGACGGCGCACTCGATGTTCTGCCCCGAGAACGGGCACGGAAAGCTGTCGCCGGTCGAGGCCCACAAGAGCTCGACGGCGCCCAGCGCGACGTCGTCGCTGGCGGTGGCGACGACCTGCATGCTGGTGTTGGCGGCGAGCACGGCGCGGTCGGCGGGGGCGGAGATGACGGCGGTGGGCGCGACGTCGTCGGCGACGGGCGTGGGCGCGGGCTCGCCATCGGCGGCGAGGTGCACGGTGCGGTTGTTGGTCGTGACCTCGTTGCCGGCCGTGTCTCGCGCGGTCACCGAAAAAGAGCGGTCGCCGGTGCCGACGCGGATGTTCCACGTCGAGGTGTTGCCGGTGCGGGCGCAGGTGACGGCGCCGCCGCCGAAGTTGACGGGGCACTCAAAGGCATCGCCGCTGAAGTCCCAGTTCAGCACGGTGCTGGCGATGGCCAGGTTGTCGCTGGCGGTGGCGGTCACGACGATGGTGCTGTTGGCCAGCAGGGTCGCGTCGTTTTGCGGCGACGTCAGCGACACCGACGGCGGCGTCGGATCATTCGGCGGCGGCTCGACGGCGCCACCGCCGGCGGGGCCGAGCTTCTCGAGCATGATGCGCGTGCTGTTCTGGCTGCCGCGATCGCAGTTGCAGGCCCGGGGCTCGAACTCACCACACTGCTTCTCGACGTCGCGGAAGCTCTTGGCGCCGCAGCCACCGAGGTAGGTCATCGGGTCGGGGCAGAAAAAGACGTGGTCGAGCGAGAAGCTGTGGGCGATCTCTTGCGCGGCCGTCTCGCAGATGGCCTGCACGTTGCCGCCGTAGACCTCGGCAAAGGTGAAGTTGATGGCGACGTCGATGATGCCGCAGCCGAAGTTGTCGATGGGGGCCACGCCGCCGACGCCGTTGGGCAAGCCGACGTCGCCGGGGCTGCCGCCGACGACGTGCTCGACGTAGCGGACGTTCGACGACGGCTCGGTCTCGACGATCTGCACGTTGAAGTCCGCGAACTGCGTGGTGACGCAGTCGACGATGCCGCGCCAGGCGGCGTCGCCGAACGGGAACGGCCGGATCGTCGACGTCTGCCGCGGCACGATCGAGGTGTTGCGCCGCGAGTCGTCTTGTCCCGGCGAGTACGTCCCGCCGTTTCGGTTCAAGAAGATCTGCAGCGGCGGCTGCCCGGGACCGGCCAGGGCCACGGCATGACCGGCTTCAGGTGCGGCAGGCGCATCGAGGTGGTCGTCGCCGGCGACGCTGTCTCTGCCGCCGCTGGCGCGCTGGTGCTCCCACGGCACCTCGAGGGTGATGCCGCGCGGCCGCAGGAAGGGCGTCGATCCCGACAGGACCCGGGTCGGCAACGACGGCAGCGTCGCTTCGTCGACGGCGTCGACGGCGTCGACATCGATGGGGTGGTCGCGTTTCACATCGGCGACCCCGACTGCTGAGACTCCGCCGGCGTCGCCGCGCGCGTCGGCGTCGGCGCCACAGCCGGCGACCACAAGACCCAGCGCGAGCAACCACAGGTGACGACGCATGATGGCCTCCATCCGCTGCGGAGTCTGCCGAAGCGGCTCCTGCGGCGTCCATCCGGCGAACGGCTGCGCCGCCATCGCCCATTGTGCGGATTGCGGCCACCAGGCCATCCACTTCTTCGCGGGCCTTTTCACGAATCACCGCACAGCGATGGTCAGAAGTCGTCTACTTCAATGCATGACCCTGGGCGCAGCCAGACGGGATTCTCGACGTCTTGTTCGCACCACAGTGAAATCGACCCACCGTCTGGAAAGCACCACGTGCACAGCAGCCGATTGAGCGGGCAGCGCCCCCCGAACGGGTAATCCACCGGACACCGCGCGTCGTCATAGATGTTTGTGCACTCCCGACCGACGCTCCGATCGGCGTCGCATCGTGTGCCCCCGCTCTCGCCCTCGCCCTCGCCCTCGCCCTCAGCCTCAGGATCCTCAGGATCGGGCCGGGGACATCCCGCGAGCGAGATGAAGAGGAAAGCGACGACCCATTTTACGTTCACGATCATGGTGACCTGCGCGATCAGCGGTTGTGGCGCTGCTGGGCCTGGTCGAGCCCGTCCTGCACGACCATGTCGGTCTCGACCTTGGCCCGGGCGACGACGGCGTCTTTCGCGGCTTTGGTCTTCAGCTCGCCGAGGGCGACGGCGGCGAAGTAGCGGACCTTGCTCGACACATCCGACAGCGCGGTGATGAGCTGGGCTTCGCCGGCGGCAGCGCCGTACGTGGCCAGGGTGTGGGCGGCTTCGATGCGCACGGCTTCGTCTTTGCCGCCGCCAGCGACCAGCAACAGCGGTGCAATCTTTGCGGGCGCGTCCTTGGGCTTGAGCACGCGCAGGCCGGCAAAGGCCGCCACGCGCTCGGCCGCGGGGCGCTTCTCGTCGACGACGCGCTGCACGAGAACGACGTCGGCCTTTTGCTGCTTCAGCGACGCGACGATGGCCGCGTGCAAGGCGTCGTGGCGGATGTCGAGGCCCTCGAGCAGGACGTCGATGGCCGCGGGGCTCTTGCTGGCCCCGAGCGCCTTTGCCTCTTTGACGCGCACGTCGACGTCGACGTCAGGGTCGTTCAAACGCACCCCGCCCGTCTTGCTGCTGCCGCTCTTGCTGTCGCTCGTCACGCCGGTCTTTGCGTCAGGCTTCACGTCGGGACTCCGGTTCTCGGCGCGCGCACAAGAGGCCGCGCTGGTCGCCAGCACGATAGCGGCGACCAGCGCGGAGGGGGTGATGCTCAGGAAGCTCGTCTTCAAGTCCAGAACGCTTCAGCGAGACGGCTGGTAGCTGTTGCCCTTGAAGCCGTCGGCGATAAAGGCGGCGCCCTTGCCCTGTTCGGCGTTGATGCCGTCGAGCTGGCCCTTGATGTGGTTGATGCTCTTGCCGCCCATGACGCCGTCGAGCATGGCGAACATGTCTTGCTTGCCGGTGGACCAGGGCAGCTCGCGGGTCGAGGCGACGACGTCGAGGTTGCCGGCGTTCTTGTTCTTGGGAACGCTGCGCAGGTCGTCGAGGTAGTTCTTGCTGCTGCAGGCGTCGAAGAACATCAGCTGGTAGTTGTTGCTGAGCGCGCCGGGCTTCTTGAGGTCGTTTGCGCCGAGCTTGTAGTGGCCGGCTTCGGTGGGCTTGCCGATCACGTAGTTGCCGGCGCTGCTGTTGGCGTGGTCGAAGTCGGGACCCGAGCCGCGGCGGGCGTGGCCGCCGTAGATGACCAGGTCGTCTTGGCCCATGCCCTTGGCAAACTGGCCTTTGGCGTCGGGGGAGTTGCGGTCGACGAGCTTCACGAGCGCCTGCACCGGCTTGCCTTCGTGATCGAAGCTCTTGCTGAAGTAGTTGGCGCTGCGATCGATGGTCGACGGGTCGAAGCCCTTTTTCTTCAGCTGGTCGTCGCTGAGGTTCTTCACGTCGAGCTTGCTGAAGCCACGCTCGGCGAGGCCTTCAATGGCCTGGCGGCGCAGGTCGATGTCGTTGCCGTCTTCGTCGAAGCCGATGCCCACCGTCGTCTGCAAGACGCCGTCGGCGTACATCTTGTCGTACTCGGGGAACTGCACGTTGCCGGCCTTTTTCGGTCCCGCCGTGTCGAGCTTGGACAGCGTCGTCGGGTCGAGCTCACCGGTCTGGGGCAATTTGTTGTCGCCCTGGAACTGCTTGACCGCCGTCTGGGTCTCGTTGCCGAAGCTGCCGTCGGCGCCGAACTTCGGCATCTCGTAGTTGAGCTTCAGCAGCTTCTCTTGCGCGGTCTTGACCTCGGGACCCTTGGCGCCCTTGGCCAGCGTGCCCGGCGATGAATCGGGGCCGTAAAGGTTGGCGGCGGCGCCCGCGGCGGCACCCACCGAACCGGCGGCCGGCGGAGGAGGCGAACCCGCAGGCGCGCGCATCGCCGAGATCAAGCCGAGGGACTTGGCGCCGCTGACGGTCGAGCGGCTGCCGTCGACGTCGAAGCTGTCGATCTTCTTGAAGAGCGCGTCGGCTTCGTTGTCGCCCTGGACCTTGCCGTCTTTGTTGAGGTCGGCGTCGGCCAGGACCTTCTTGCCGTCGACGCCGGCGGCGTTCAGGCGCTGCTGCGTGGCTGCGTCTTTGGTGTCGACGCCGGTCTTCATCTGGTCGCGGAACTGGCTGCTGGAAATCTTGGTCAAGGGGACCTCGCGTCAGGTGGCGGCACAACGGAAGCGGCAACGGACAAGGACAATATCGGACAAGCGCCCGACTCTTGTGCTTCGCCGCCCACCGGGGAGCGTGATCTGAGCCGCTGACCCCGAAGACCGCCCGCCACAACGGCGCTGCAAAGCGGACCCTCGGCAGATCCGCGGGCACGCAAGGCGCCTCTGGGCGGCCCGCGCCAGCCCGACCGCGAGCCGCGAAGCAGGCCGCAGCAGCGGGCAGCAGCGGCCCCTTCGTGCCGGGGCGCTGCGTTGATCGCCGCCTGAATTCTGTTATGACGGACGCCCTGCCGCGGGCACCCGGCCCGCGCAGGACCAAGCACAGCGGGAGCGAACCATGGCCAGGATCTACGAAGACAACAGCAAGAGCATCGGCCGCACCCCGCTGGTGCGCCTCAACAACCTCACCAAAGGCCTGCACGGCACCGTGCTCGCCAAGATTGAAGGCCGGAACCCCGCCTACTCGGTGAAGTGCCGCATCGGCGCCGCCATGATCTGGGACGCCGAAGAAAAGGGACTGCTCAAGCGAGGCTCCAAAGACGTCACCATCGTCGAGCCCACCTCGGGCAACACCGGCATCGCCCTCGCCTACGTCGCCGCCGCCCGCGGCTACCCGCTCGTGCTCACCATGCCCGAGACCATGAGCCTCGAGCGCCGTCGCCTGCTCAAGGCCTTTGGCGCCGAGCTGGTGCTCACCGAAGGCGCAAAAGGCATGAAGGGCGCCATCGCCCGGGCCACCGAGATTCGCGATTCAGACCCCAAAAAACATTGGATGCCCTCGCAGTTCGAGAATCCAGCAAATGTCAAGATCCACCGCGAGACCACCGGTCCGGAGATCTGGGACGACACCGACGGCAACGTCGACTACTTCGTCGCCGGCGTCGGCACCGGCGGCACGATCACCGGCGTTTCGCAGTACATCAAAAACGACAAGGGTCGCGCCATCAAGACCATCGCGGTCGAGCCGACCACGTCGTCGGTGTTGAAGAACCTCAAAGAGGGCAAGGACCCGGCACCCGGACCGCACAAGATCCAGGGCATCGGCGCGGGCTTCAAGCCCGGCATCCTCGACCTCGACCTGATCGACGAGGTGCTGCAGGTCAGCTCCGAAGACGCCGTCGACTTCGCCCGCAAGCTGCACCTGCAAGAGGGCATCACCTGCGGCATCTCCTGCGGTGCTGCTGTGCA
>JBKJNL010001012.1:0-5943 GCA_046593615.1 Myxococcota bacterium
GTGGGCGCGGCGTCGTCGTCGAAAACGAGCCCTGACGGTCAGCCCGTCGTCGTGGTCGCCGACTTCTGCGCCGGCTTCTACTCCGACTTCTGTGCCGACTTCTGTGCCGACTTCTCTGTCTGCGTCGCCGGGATCGCGCAGCGGTGATCGACCGGCGGCGCCGCGCGCACCGCCGCGCCCTCGCCCCAGGCAAACGGCGCCGCCGACCACAGCGACGACAACAGGGCGCAGGTCGGGTCCACCAACGTGGCGACGTCGATGGTGCGGGCCTCGCCGAGGGTCGTTGCCAGAAAGATGCGCGTCACGCCGGGCGGCACACCGATGTGCACACCGATGTGGCTGAGCGCGCCGCGCAAGCGGCCTTGTGCCAGCAGCCGGCCGGTGACGACGTCCCACAAGCCCCAGCTGCCGTCGTCGAAGCCGGCCAGCACCGTGCGCGATCCCGTCGACCCCGCCGGGCGCGGCCCCTGGGCCAGCACCGTCACTGCCGACGTCGACAGCGGTGCGAACGCGACACCGCTGCGCGTGAGCGATCCATCGCCCCCGCCGAGCACCACGACGTCTCCGTCGGACAACCGCACCGGCACAAGCGCGCGCGTGTCGACGCGGCCAGGCCGTCGCTCGCGCACGACCCCGTCGGACCCGACGCGCAGCACCTCGGCGCCGACCGCGGTCCACAGCTCGCCATCGTCGCCGTCGCCCGCGCCGTCGCCCACGGCATCAGCGTCGTCGGCAGCGTGGACGTGGTCGTCGTCGACGAACAGCGCCGTCGCATCTTTGATCAGCAGCCGCGCGCCATCGCCGCCGACGGCGACGACACCGTCGTTCACGAGCAGCAGGCAGTCGCCCAGGGCCCGAGCGGCCCTGGAGTGGTCAGCGCGGGCCACCAGCGCCCGGGCCCCGCCATCGGCCAGCGCGGCGACGGGCGTGCTCCACAAGCGGCGATCGCCGGTGATGCTCCAGCGCTCCACCGCCCCGGCACCTCCAGCCGCCGTCGTCGTCGTGCACAGCGCGTCGCCGCGTTCATCGACGTCGGCGCGCACCGCCGTCGCTGTCACCGCTGCGCGCCACGACGTCGCCGGCTGCAGCGTCGACGACAGACCGTCGCCGTTGGTTGCCGCGCTCCCCTCGCCGCGCTCGAGCACGCGGCACCCGTCGTGCCGGCACAGCTCGAGCGACGACGGCCACAGCAGCGGCGCGCGCCAGGCACGCTGGCCCGTGACGACGTCGAGCGCCACCGCCGCGCGGGACTCGAAGCTGGTGAAGACCCGGCCGCAGTCGGCCGAGAGCACGGCGAGGCCGGCGCCCAGAGCGGGCCCCAACGGCCGCACCGCGCTCGTCATGAGGTCCACCACCACCAGCCCCTTCGACGTCGCCACCATCGCGCGCCCGCGCGCGTGGACGTGGTCGCTGACGTCGACGGCGCGGCCTTCGCCGGGCAGGGCGATCACCGCGCCCGGCGCTCCGGAGCTCGAGAAGCGGCGCAGGGTGCCGTCGACGCCGACGGTGACGAAGCCGTCGTCGGTGGCGGCGACCGCGAGGGCCGGGCCGGTGTGGGCGCCGACTCTGCGCAGCGGGCCGCGCGCGTCGTCTTGCAGCAGCACGGCCCCGGTGAATGAGGTCACGACGAGGCTGCCGTCGTCGAGGACGGCGACGTCGGTGAGCGCGCCCGGACCCATCGTCTCGCCGAGCGCGCGGCCGGTGGCGACGTCGGTGGCCCGCAGCGCAGAGTCGGTGCCGACCGACCACAGCGTGGCGCCGTCGGGGCTGAAGCGCACCCGATCGACGGTGTCGCGGTGGCCGGCCAGGCGGCGCAACACGACGCGCTCGTCGACGTCGTAGATCACGAGGCCGCCGCGGTCGCCGCCGGCGGCGAGCAGTCGACCATCGGGGCTGAAGCCCAGGCTCCACACCTGCTCGTCGCTCTCGATGACGGCGCGCTCGCGGCCATCGTCGGCGGCGCTCAGCCGGATGGTGCGATCGAGGGAGCCCGAGGCCACCAGGCCGCCCGCGCGGGCGGGCTGCACGGCGAGCGCGCCGATGGGCGCGGCGTGCCCCGAGGGGCGCAGACCGGGTTCGACGTCGAGGTCGAGCACCACCGCGCGCCCCTCGAGGCTGGCCGCAGCCACGGTGCGGCCGTCGGGCGTGATGGTGGCGCCGACAGCGACCGCGCCCACGCGCCGCTGCTCGAGCAGCGCGCCGTCGACGGAAAAGACGCGCACGAAGCCGTCGCGGGCGGTGGTGACGACGCGGGCGCCGGCGTCGTCGATGGCGGCGGCGGTGACCAGGCCGCCGTGGCCGACCAGCGGCGCCTGCCGCCCGCTCGGCACGTCGACGACGAAGACGCCGTTGCCGCTGACGGCGACGACGACCTGGCCGTCGCCGCGCAGAAAAGCGCCGCCGATGGGGCGCTCATCGAGACGCCGGGCATCGGCGCCGTCAAGCCGGAACAGTCCGCCGCGGCCGGAGCCGATCGTGACGCCGCCGCGCCGCACCACGCGCTGCACGTCGACGGTGAGCCGCGTCTCGCGGGCCTGGCCGGCCACCGACCCCGCGGCGTGCCCGCCGTCGGGCTCCAGGGGCAGCTCGAACCAGCGCACGCCCTCCGCGCCTTTGCCGCCTTCGACCCACAACAGCGCGCCGCCGCTGCCGCCGCCGTCGTCGAAGCTCGCGCCGGTGGCGCCCGTGCTCAACACGGTGCTGGGGCCCGCGGGGTCGGCGAGGCGCCACAGGCGCAGCTCGCCGCTGTAGGTCAGCGAGGCCAGCCGTTCGCCGGACAGCCACACCAGCTGGCGCACCTGGTCGCGGTGCCCCGACAACACACGCTTGACCCGCGTGCGGCGATCAAAGACGACGACGTCGCCGTTGGCGCCGGCGCCGGCCAGCCGCTGCCCGTCGTTGTCGAGGGCCACGCGGTTCATCGAGCCGCCGAGGTCAAAGGCGTCGACCAGGCGGTCCTGCTGGAAGCGCCACCACAGGGCCCGGCCTTCGACGTCGTCGTCGATCTCGAGCGCGCTGCGCAAGCGGGCCCGGGCCTCAAAGACATCGCCGCGGTCGTCGGCAGCGACGGCGCCGGCGCGCAGGGCTTCGCTCTGGCGGTGCAGGGCCTGGTCGCGCGCGCTGTGGGCCCGCTGCTCGCTGCCGCGAAACAACAGCGCCGCCCCCAGCGAAACGACGACGAGGACGACGACAGCGGCGGCGGCGGCGGCGCGCACCACCCGCTGCCGTCGCTCGTCCCGGGCGGCGGCGGCGCGGCTGTCGTTGACGAGGGCCAGCGCCACCGCCGCGGGCGCCACCGTCGTCGTCAGCAAGGCGGCTTCGATCTCGGCGAGGGCTGGTCCGCGCCACAGCTGGTCGGCGGGGCGGCCGCGCCGGTCCCACAGCGCCGCGGCCTCGCCGAGCTCACCGATGAGCCGCAGGTCGCCGCGGGCGTCGTCGAGCCAGCGGGTCAGGCGGGCCCACGAGCGCACCAGCGCTTCGTGCACGATCTCGACTTCGGCGAACCCGCTGTCACTCGCACCGCCGACATCACCGGCCGACCCGCCGCTCTTGCGCCGGGTGATCAACAACCGCCCGCGCACCAGGCGGGCCAGCACCTCGTCGGCGCCGGCCGGCAGCCCCGAGAGCAGCTCGTCTTGCCGCAGCGCGCGGCTGAGCCCCTCGGGCGTCACCAGCCGCAACAACAGCGAGCGGGCCACGGCCACCTCGCGCGTCGACAGGTTGGCGATGACGCCGTCGGCGTGGCCGGCGAGGGCGCCGCGCACGCCGCCCATCTCGCGGTAGCGCGCGGCCAACAGCAGGCGCCGCTCGCGATCGCGCGTCTCCCACAGCAACGCGCAGACGAACTGCAGCAGCGGCAGCGGCGCCGGGGTGTCGTTGACCTCATCGACCATGGCCTCGACGACCGAGGGATCGTCCCAGCCGCAGCCGACCCGGGCCGGTGCGCCGAGCAGCATGCGCACCAGGCCATCGCGCGACAGCGGTGCCAAAGACACCACCTGCTGCAGCGCGCTGCCGTCGTCGACGTTCTCGGCCAGGCGCCCGAGAAAATCGTCGCGCACGGTGACGATGACCCGCACCGGCTCGTCGGCGTCGTCGGCGGCCAGCGTCAGCGCCTGCAGGAAGCGCCGCTGCACGACGGGCTCGTTCAAGGTGAACAGCTCCTCGAGCTGGTTCACAAAGACGACGACGGCGCCGCCGTTCTGCCGGGCTTTGTCGCGCAACAGCCCATGCAGCGCGGCCGGGTTCTCGAACAGCGCCGCGGCCAGGCGGGCTTCGTCGTCGGCGCTGCCGACGTTGGCGGTGCGGGTGGCGCGCTCTTTTGCGTTCAAGGCCGTGAGGTCGTCGACGCGGAGGCCCAGAGGCAGCGAGGCCGGCGACCCCGCGGGCCGACCGCTGCGGCTGTCGTCGCTGTTCGACAGGCGACGGGCCAGCGCGAGAAACGGCGCGCGCCCGGGGCGCAAGGTGAGCACGGTGCAGAGGCCGGTCTCGCGCAGCCGCGGAATGACACCGGCGGCCACCAGCGACGACTTGCCCGCGCCCGAGGGCCCGGTGACGACGAGAAATGGCGCGTGGCGGGCGCGCTCGACCAGGTTCGCGACCTCGGCGTCGCGGCCAAAGAAAAACGCGGCGTGGTCTTCGCGGTAGGCGAGCAGCCCGGGAAACGGTCCTTCTTCGTCGCCGATCACCGGCCGGCCCTGCCCCGAGAGGATGCCCTCGAGCAGGGCTGCGACCTCGGCGGCGCCGGGTCGGTCGGCGGCGCGCTTCTGCAGGCAGGCCGTCACCAGGGCGACGACGCGGGCATCGTCGACGTCGAGGGGCAACAGCGGCCGCACCACCAGCTCGCGGTGGATGGCAGCGAGCGGGACCGGCCCGCTGAGATACGGGTGGCGCCCGCCGAGCAGCTCGAAGAGCACGACGCCGAGGGCCCAGACGTCGACGGCGGCGGTCAGCGGGTCGGGCAACCACTGTTCGGGCGCCATGTAGCGCGCCGTGCCCCGCACCTCGTTGTCGGAGACCGTGGCGTCGTCGTCGCCGAGGCTGTCGCCGGCGGTCTCGGCGGCACCGTCGCCATCGTCGGTGCGGTCGCCATCGTCGGTGCGGTCGGCGCCGTCGGCGAGCGGCGCGCGGGTGGCGATGCCGAAGTCGACGACGCGCACGCGGCCGTCTTTGCCGACGAGGACGTTGGCGGGCTTCAAGTCGCGGTGGAGCACGCCGCGGCGGTGGGCTTCGGCGAGGCCCAGGGCCACCTGTTGGGCGATGCGCAGCACCTCGGGGACCGGCAAGCGACGCTCGGCGGCGCGGTCTTTCAGGTTCTGCCCCTCGAGGAATTCCAGCGCCAGCCACGGCCGTCCCTCGTGCTCGCCGACGTCGTAGACCGTGACGATGTGCGGGTGGTTGAAGCGGGCGGTGATGCGCGCTTCGCGCAGGAAGTCGGCGAGGTCTTCGGGGCCGACGACGTCGGGGCGCATCAGCTTCAAGGCCACGCGGCGGCCGAGGCGCACGTCGCGGGCGGCGTAGACCTCGCCCATGCCGCCGCGGGCGATGAAGCGCCGCACGGCAAAGTTGCCGATGATCGTGCCGGGCTGGATCGGCAAGGGTCCCGTCATGGGTCGTTCACGACCTCACGCAACGACACGAGCAGGATCGTGCGCGGACAACGCTCCTCCCCTCTCCACAGCCGGAGGCTTTGCGACGGCGCCGGTGGAGAGGGGTCGGGGGTGAGGTCTCCTGCTTCAGCGCCTTGGTGCAGATATCGGTCACACAGGCGCTCGATTTTTGAGACACTCTTATCGACCGCGCGCGGCCTGCAGGTACATGCGCTCGACATACTCCTCGAGCATGCGGTGCGTCGAAAAGTTCCAGATCGACGACGACATGGCCTGGCGCATCTTGCCGACCCAGCGCGACGGGATGCCACGGTGGTCGCGATCGTAATACGTC
>JBKJNL010000099.1:0-4572 GCA_046593615.1 Myxococcota bacterium
GGCCCGCGGGTCGGTCGCCGTCGTCGTCTTGCTCATGGGTGCTCCCTCGATGCAGTGGGGACCGGTGATGCCCGATCAACGAAGAAGCCGGCGAGCTACGCCGACTGTTTCTTTTCGAAGCTCAGCACCGGCGGCGCCGTCCGCAAGATGACCTCTTCGGTGATCAAGCACTCGGTGATGCCGTCGAGGTAGGGCACCTCGTACATCACGTCGAGCATGGCGGCCTCGAGGATGGCCCGCAGGCCGCGGGCCCCGGCTTTGCGCTTGATGGCTTCTTTGGCGGCGACGCGCAGGGCGCCGTCGGTGAACGAGAGCTTCACGCCCTCGATGCTGAAGAGCTTCTGGTACTGCTTCACGAGCGCGTTCTTGGGCTGCGTGAGGATGTGCACCAGGTCGTCTTCGCTCATGTCGTTGAGCGTCGCCGTCACCGGCAGGCGACCAACGAACTCGGGGATGAGCCCGAACTTGATGAGGTCTTCGGTCGAGATGTCGCGCAGGATCTCGCCGAGGCGGCGGTCTTTCTTGGCGGGGTTGCCGTCTTTGTCGACGGCCGAGAGCGCGCCGAAGCCGATGGCCCGCGAGCCCGTGCGGCGCTCGACGATCTGCTCGATGCCGACGAACGCGCCGCCGACGATGAACAGGATGTTGCTGGTGTCGACCTGCACCGTGGCCTCTTGCTGGCCGTACTTCTTTGCGCCCCGCGGCGTCACGTTGCACTTGGTGCCTTCGATGAGCTTCAGCAGGCCCTGCTGCACGCCCTCGCCGGAGACGTCGCGCGTGACGCTCGGCCCTTCACCGCGGCGGGCGATCTTGTCGACCTCGTCGAGGTAGACGATGCCCTTCTCGCAGCGCTCGATGTCGTTGTCGGCGGCGGCCAGCAGGTTCTGGATGATCGATTCGACGTCTTCGCCGACGTAGCCGGCTTCGGTCAGCGTCGTCGCGTCGGCCACGGTGAACGGCACCTTGAGGAAGCGCGCCAGCGACTGCGCGAGCAGCGTCTTGCCGGTGCCCGTCGGTCCGATGAGCAGCACGTTGCTCTTGGTGAGCTCGATGCCGTCACTGCGGTCGCGACCGCCATGGCCGGCGCCGGGGGCCAGCGTGCCGGGGCCCGTGCCCTGCTGCTTCTGATTCGTCTTGGTGTTGATGCGCTTGTAGTGGTTGTAGACGGCGACGCTCAGGACCTTCTTGGCCTGGTCTTGACCGATGACGTAGCGGTCGAGGAAGTCGCGAATCTCGTGGGGCGTCGGCAGCTGCAGCTGCTCGTGCTGGTGCCGCTCGGCGGCGTCTTCGGCGATGATGTCGTTGCAGAGGTGGATGCACTCGTCGCAGATGTAGACGGTCGGCCCGGCGATGAGCTTCTTCACCTCTCGCTGGCTCTTGCCGCAAAAGGAACACTGCAGATTGGAGGCGGGGTCCCGGCGAGTAGGCATACCTCCATCTTTTTCGCCTCCTCGGCCCCCAAACGCAACCTTGCGACGGGATCATCGTCATTCGGGGCGTCGTGCTGGCGTCGTGCTCTGGCGCTGCGCTCCGCGCGCGGTGCGGGCGGCGGGTCCTCGTCGTCGACAGTCTGGTTGCCGTGGCTCCATCGGCACCGAGGGTGCGTCGCCGCCGACGCAGTGGATGAGGCCGGGGGCGGGTGCGCTGCTCGGCGCTGTGCATCCGAGACGGCGCGACGCGTCGGCGAATCAACCGGCTAGGCTCCGGCCGCGGTGAAGCTTGCCTCCCTCGCCATCTCCGAGCAGGACGCCCTCGTGCGCGAGGCGGTGGCGGCGCTGCGCGACCTCGACGACGACGACGGCGACGGCGACCACGACATCAGCGCCGACGGCATCGCTGTCGACGTCGACGACCCCGACGGCGACGCCTCCCGCGAAGACACGGCGCGGGCCGCCTGGCGCCTGCTGACCGACCGCCTCTCGGGCGCCGGCGTGGCCCGCCGCACCCTCGACGACATGCGCCGCGACCACGGCGAAGATGCCCTGCTCGTGGCCCTCTCGGCGGTGGCCGACGCCCTGGTCGCCGCCATCAAGGTGCGCGTCGGCGACGACGACGCGGTGGTCTACGAAGACGCCGACGTCGCCGTCGTGCTGCGGGCCCGGGCCGACGCCCGCCAGCTGCTGACCAACCCGCGCGACCTGGCCGCCAGCGTGACGGCGATCCCGCACCCGGCGACGCGGCCGCTGACGCCGATCCCCCAGCCGCCCGGTGCAGCGTCGTCAGCGTCGTCAGCGTCGTCAGCGTCGTCGCCGTTGGCATCGCCGTCGTCGCCCTCGTCGTCGTCCGCGGCATCCGCATTGCCGGTGCCCGCATCGTCATCGAAGCGGTCGGCCGTCGCCGCCGCCCTCGATTCGCTGATGGACCAGCCGCCGGTCTCCGACGACGACGACGCGGTGGCGCCGCCCGTCGAGCACAACGCCACCAGCGCGCTGTTGCGCGTGCGGGCCCTGACCGCCGCCGCCGCGCGCTCGCTGGCCGCGCTCTCGGGTGGCGTCGTCGACGCCGCCGACATCACCGCCCTGCCCCACGCCGCCGATGAGCTGCTGCTCTCGGCCCGGGGCAGCGAGCGCGACGCCGTGGCGCTCTTGGTGCGCGCCGCCAGCAGCCTCGCCAACAGCCTGCCCGAAGGCGCGCCGCTGTCGTTCTCGCTGGTCAAGAGCAGCGGCGACGCCATCGCCGACGTCGTGCGCGCGGGGTCGATCCTGCCGCGGCCCGGGCTGTTGGCCCTCGACGACGGCGCCTGCTCGCTGGCCAAAGACCTGGCCATCGTGCCGGGCAGCGAGCGGCTCGTCGATCCACGCGCGCCCTGGGGCGAAGAGCGCTGGGAGCTCTCGGCCCTCTTGATGCGCCCGCCGTTCGTCGGCCGCGATGACGACGTCAAAGCCTGCGCCGAGGTGCTGGCGAAGAGCGCGCCGTCGCAGGCCGCCGGGCCCGCGCGCCTGCTGGTGTTGTGGGGCCCCGCGGGCATCGGCAAATCGTCGCTGGTGCGGGCCTCGCTGTCAGAGGCCGGCCTCGTCGACGGCGCCAGCGTCGTCGTCTTGTGGGGCGCCGCCGACCCGCTGCAGCCGACTCCCTACGCCGCCATCGTCGGCATGATCCGGGCGCTGGCTCGCGCCCCCGCCGGCCACCCGCGGGCCACCGCGCGCATCACCCGCCTCGTCGAAGGCCTCGCCGCCTGGCTGCCCGACCCCGAGCGCAGCGAGCTGGCGGCGCTGAAAGACGTGGTCGTCGACCTGGTCGGCGCCGGCCTCGACGACGACGACGACGACCTCGCCGAGCGGCGCAGCCCGCGCTCGCTGCGCACCTCGATCCGCCGCGCGCTGCTGCTGCTGACCCGGGCCCTGCTGGCCAAGAGCGGCGACGACCGCCCCGCCGTCTTTGTCGTCAGCGGCGCCGAAGCCATGGACGCGCCCACGCGCGACACATTGGTGTTCTTGGCCCGCCGCCTCGGGGACCGGGCCCGCATCGTGTTGTTGGCCTCGCAAAAGCCCCGCCTGCCCCCCGGGTTCGAAGACGGCCTCGACGTCACCCGCCGCGAGGTCAAGCCCCTCGATGCCGTGTCGGCCCGCGCCCTGTGCAAGGCCCTGCTCGACGTCAACGGGCCGCCCGTCGGCGGTCGCGGCGACGGCGCCAGCAGCGAAGGCAGCACCGAAGGCAGCACCGAAGGCAGGGCGTTTGCCGAAGCCGGCGCGCTCACAGACAGCGGGCCGCTCGAGCGCGCCGTCGATGCCCTGTTCGAGCGGGCCAAGGGCTCGCCGCTGTTCGTCACCCACGCCGTGCGCTGGGCCATCGAAGGCGGCTTCTTGAAAAAGACCAGCGGCCTGCTCGGCGGCAGCGAGTGGGATGCCTCGCTGTTCCACGAGGCCGCCGACCTCCCCGTCGCGCGCGGATCGTCTGCTGCTGCCGCTTCTTCATCGTCGTCGACAGCGTCGTCGTCAGCGGCGTCATCGTCGTCGTCAGCGTCGTCGTCAGCGGCGTCGTCAGCGGCGCTGGCGGCGACGGCGGCCACCAAGCGCCTGCCCAACCGCCTCGACAAGCTGCTGCACGCGCGCGTGCTGCGCCTGCCCGACATTGCCCGCCGCGTGCTCGGCCACTGCGCGACGCTGGGCCTGACGTTCCTGCCCGCCGCTGTCGAATACGTCGGCGTGCACCTCGGCCTGCACAAAGACGAGGTCGCCCGCGCGGTGCGGCTGTTGACCGAGACCGGCTTCCTGGCCCGCAGCCAACGACGACCCGGGGCACCGGTGTTCGTCGACGACGTGCCCCTGGAACCCGGGCTCCCCGCTTCAAAGCCGCTCGGGGCCGGGTTTTCCGCTTCGGGGCTGCTCGGGCCGGGCACCGCCAGCGCCGTGGTGGCCGACGATGCCCTGCTGGTCTTTGAGCACCCGCTGCTGCGCGCCGCCGCCGAGCAAAGCCTGGGCGACGACGAGGCCAGAGCCGTGCATGGCGTGGTCGCCGACGCCCTCGAAGCCCTGCTCGACACCCGCGCGGTGGCTCCGATGCTCGCCCCCCACCACAAAAAGGCCGAGCGCCGCCGCCAGGCCCTGCAGCACCTCGTCGTCGCCGACCGAC